>JAEWWF010000049.1 GCA_023396465.1 Pseudomonadota bacterium | reverse complement strand
TCGATGATCGACCACTCAAAGTCGGTCAGTTCGTAGCGGCGTTGCGACATACAAGGTCTCCTTCAAAGACCTTGAAGCACATTCGCTCACAACTGGGAATCCATTTATGAGTTTGCGACCTAGGGCGACCTTAGTTTGTGCCGCTTTCCAACTGGCGGCCCGGGCGTCTAGGTGGTCGGCGCGGTCTCGATAGGCTCGTGCTCGCCGCGTTAGGTAGTCGGCTACCTCACGTAGGAGTTTCGCATCTGTCGATGCTAGAAGGGGGTCTGCATCCATCATGCGACCCCCGTATCATCAAAATTCGTGTGGATTAACCGAAAATCGTCAGTGGCTGCGTTGAGAACCCCATACGCCTCAGCCACTTAGCGACCCTCCGCCGTAAGGCGTTTGTCGCATAATGTATATTATGCATACCGACGTGTGGTCCTGGCATGGGGCAGCGCGCTGCGAAAGCTGAGCACCTACGCAGCTTGGCAAGCGGCCTGACCATCGGGCAGATGAGCCCATGAACATCAGGCCACCAAACCCCATCCAGCAGCGTCTACGGTCAGCAGCCGAGACGCTGCTGTCGATAGCGGACGAAATCGACCGGCGCCAGCAGAGCACCGCAAGGAGCCGCCCTTTTCTCATACCCTAATCGCGGACGCACCAAAAGTACGACTATCGGCCCCACCATCATCAGCACCGCCAAAGGGCCAAAAATCAAATCTCCAGCACCATGCCGTCGTAACCGGGTTCCAATCCATCCGGCAGCGTGTCGCACAAGGTGCGGTAGTCGAGGCCCGGGCCCATGTGAGTGAGCACGGTGCGCTGCGGCTGGACCCGGTGGTGCCAGCCGCCCACCGTGTCGATATGGGCATGGGTGCTGTGGGGATGCAATGTCAGGCAGCCGACCACCCAAACCCGCACTCCAGCAAGAACGGCGAAGGCCGCCTCGTCCAGGTTCAGGACGTCAGTGGAATAGGCAAAGTCTCCGATTCGGAAGCCCCAGCTGGTGGTCCAACCGTGGTCCTGGGGGAAACACTGCACGGTCACCCTGCCCACCGTCACCTGCGGCTCCAGCAGATGCGGGATCAGCCAGGGGCGGAAAATCGGCTGAGTGTCGAGGTCAATCCCCTCAAAGGCATAGCTGAAACGGAGCTTAAGGTCGGCGACGGTGACGTCATCACCCCAAACAGGCAGCGGCGCCCGCATGGCCCGGTTGACCTCGCGCAGTTCGTCCAGACCATGGATGTGGTCGGCGTGGGCGTGGGTGTAGAGCACGCCGGTCAGGCGTGAAACGCCGACCCTCAGCAGCTGTTCCCGCACATCCGGCCCGGTGTCGACCAGGATACGGGTATCGCCCTGCTCCACCAGGATGGAGGACCGCAGGCGGCGGTTGCGCGGTTCGGCCGGGTCACAGTCGCCCCAGCCGGCGGAGATCATCGGCACCCCGCCGGCGGCGCCGGTGCCGAGCAGCGTCACCCGCAGAGGGCCGTCGCCTGCCGCCGCCACCCGCCTGCCCTCGCCTATTCCGCCGCCAGCGCGGCGGGACGCGGCGCCTTGCGGAACAGGCGGAAGAAGTTGGCGGTGGTCGCCTCCTCGATCTCCCGCACCGACACGCCCTTGACCTCGGCCAGCACCGCCGCCGTATGGGCGACGAAGGCCGGCTCGTTACGCTTGCCGCGCTTGGGCACCGGCGCCAGATAGGGCGCGTCCGTCTCCACGAGCAGACGGTCCAGCGGCACCGCCCGCGCCGTCTCCCGCAGCTCTTCCGACTTCTTGAAGGTCAGGATGCCGGAGAGGGAGATATAGAGCCCAATTTCCACAGCCTTTTCAGCCAGTTCACGGCTGGAGCTGAAGCAATGGATGAGGCCCGGGAAGGCGCCGGCGGCCATTTCCTCGCCCAGGATGTGGACCGTGTCGTCGTCGGCATCGCGGGTATGGACCACCACCGGCAGCTGCGCCTCGCGCGCCGCCATCAGGTGGGCGCGGAAGGACCGCTGCTGTTCCTCCCGCGGGCTGTGGTCGTAGAAGTAATCGAGCCCCGTCTCGCCGAAGCCGATCACCTTCGGGTGTTGCGCCTTCTCCACCAGCTGGGCGGCGGTCACCGCCGGTTCCGCCCCCGCTTCGTGGGGGTGGATGCCGACGGTGCAGGTCACCTGCGGGAAGCGCTCGGCCACCGCCAGCACCTGCCCGAACTTGGTGACGTGGGTGCAGATGGTCAGCATGTGGCCGACGCCAGCGTCAACGGCGCGGCCGACGATGGCGTCCAGATCTTCCGCGAAATCAGGGAAGTCGAGGTGGCAGTGGCTGTCGACCAGCATCAGCCCGTGGTCTCCTGGTTCTCCTCGTCGACGAAGCGCGGGAACACGCCCTGCGGCTTCGGCAGCGGCGTTCCCGGCACCAGCGCCCCGCCCTCGCCCACGGCGGCAAAACTGCGAGCATCGGCCGGCACGGCCAGCTGATCCAGCATGCGGGCGGCGCTGTCGGGCACCACCGGCTGCATCAGGATCGCCACCTGCCGCACCGTCTCCATCAGCACCCACAGCACCGTCGCCATACGGTCGGGATCGGTCTTGCGCAGGGCCCACGGCGCCTGACGGTCCACATAGGCATTGGCGGCGCGCACGACAACCCAGATGGCCTCCAGCGCCTCGTGGAAGACCTGGCGGTCGATCATGCCGCGCACCCGCGCCAGCAGGCCGGAGGCGGCGTCGCGCAGTTCACGGTCGTCGGCGGTCAGCTCGCCATGGGCCGGCACCTGGCCGCCGCAGTTCTTGGCCACCATGGACAGCACCCGCTGGGCGAGGTTGCCAAGGTCGTTGGCCAGCTCGCCGTTCATGCGGTTGACCATGGCCCGGTGGCTGAAGTCGCCGTCGTTGCCGAAGGGCACCTCGCGCAGCAGGAAGTAGCGCACCTGATCGAGGCCATAGGTGTCGATCAGCGCCAGCGGGTCGATGACGTTGCCGAGGGACTTGGAGATTTTCTGCCCCTCGTTGGTCCACCAGCCATGGGCGAACACCCGCTTCGGCGGCGCCAGATCGGCGGCCATCAGGAAGGCCGGCCAATAGATGGCGTGGAAACGCAGGATGTCCTTGCCCACCATGTGCAGGTCGGCCGGCCAGAACTTCGCATACTCGCCGTCCTGCGCGGGGAAGCCGACGGCGGTGATGTAGTTGGTGAGGGCGTCGAGCCACACGTACATGATGTGGGCATCGTCGCCCGGTACCGGCACGCCCCACTTGAAGGTGGTGCGCGACACCGACAGGTCTTGCAGCCCCGACTTCACGAAGCTGATCACCTCGTTGCGGCG
>JAEWWF010000024.1 GCA_023396465.1 Pseudomonadota bacterium | reverse complement strand
CGGCCGGCGACATCCTGCTGGCGGAGGCCGACCTCGCCACCATGGAACGGCTGGCGGCCGAGGGCGCCGTCACCCTGGGCACGGTGGCCGAGCCGGCCGAGTTTGCCGAGGCGGTGGTGACGCCGGGATCGGTGGTGCTGGGCAGCGCGCTGGGCGCCCTTTATGCCGAGGACCGCTGGGGCATCTCGGTCGCCGCCGTCGCCCGCAGCCGGCGGCGCTACGAGGGGCGGCTGGAGGATCTCACCCTGGCGGTCGGCGACGTGCTGCTGCTGCACGGCCCGGCGGAGCAGGCGCGGCAAGCCATTGATGACATGGCCTGCCTGCCGTTGCAGGCGCGGCCGATCTCGCTGGCCCGGCGGCGCCCCCGACTGGCGGTGGCGGTCTTTGCTATCGGGCTGGCGGCGGCGGCGAGCGGGATGGTGTCGCCGCCGGTCGCCTTCACCGCCGCCGTGCTGGCGCTGGTGCTGGGCGGCATGCTGCCGGTCGGCGACGTCTACCGCCGCATCGACTGGTCGGTGATCGTGCTGCTGGCCGCCCTGGTGCCGCTGGGCGCCGCCCTGGCCGACACCGGCGCCGCCGCCGCCCTTGCCCGCATGGCGCTCGATCTGGCCCAGGATGCCGGGCCGGCGGCGCTGCTGGCCATGACCTTCGTGTTCACGGTGCTGGTGACGCCGGTGCTCAACAACGTCGCCACCATCGTCGTCGTCGCCCCCATCGTGGTGAGCCTCGCAAGCCAAGCCGGGCTGTCGCCCGACCCCTTCCTCATCGCCGTCGCCGTCGGCGCCTCCGCCGACTTCCTGACCCCCTTCGGCCATCACAACAACACCATCATCATGGGCCCCGGCGGCTACCGTTTCGGCGACTACTGGCGCCCCGGCCTGCCGTTGGTGGTGCTGACCGGGGTGATCCTGGTGTTGGTGCTGGGGTGAGGGCGGATGGATGCCCTCTCCCCAACCCTCCCGGCCCCGTTGCGTGCCGGGAGGCGACAGGATGTGCCCGGGGGCTTGGCGGAGGGATCAGCCGAATCTACGGAGCTTTGGACCGGGGAACCGCCCTCGCTTCCCCCGAGGCCGCCGTCTCCGTCTCCGTGTCCGTCTCAGTGTCATCTTCTGTCCCCGAGGGCGCCCGCAAGCGGGTTTCGCCGAGCAGCAGGAGAATGGGCGCGGCGATGAAGATGGACGAACTGGTCGCCAGAACGACGCCGAAGAGCAGCACCAGGGCAAATTCCCGCAGGGACTCGCCACCGAACACCGCCAATGGCAGTGTCGCCAGGAAGAGGGCCAGCGAGGTGCCGACGGTGCGGCCCAGGGTCTCGTTGATCGACTTGTCGATGAGTTGGCGCAGCGGCATGGAACGGTACAGGCGCAGGTTCTCCCGCACCCGGTCGTAGACCACCACCTTGTCATTGATGGAATAGCCCATGATGGTGAGGATCGCCGCGATGGCCGTCAGGTTGAACTGCATGCCGGTGATGGCGAAGAAGCCCACCGTCTTGGTCACGTCCAGCAACATGGTGACCACGGCGCCGATGCCGAACTGCCATTCAAAGCGGAACCAGATGTAGAACAGCATGGCCACCGACGCGAGGCCGAGGGCGAGCATGCCTTCCTGGAACAACTGGTCGGAGACCGACGCCCCGACGCTGTCAACGCGGCGGACCTCGGTCCCGGAGTAGTCCTGCTGCAAGGCGGCCTGGACCTTCTGCACCGCCTCGTTCTGGGTGGCATCGCCGCCGGGCTGGCGCTCGAAGCGGATGAGGACGTCACGCGGCGAACCGAACTCCTGGATCTGGACCGGACCGATGCCGAGCCCTTCCAGCCCGCTCCGCAGGGTGGCGAACTCCAACGGCTGCTCGCTGCGGATTTCCATGACCGTGCCGCCGGCGAAGTCCACGCCGTAGTGCAGGCCCGGCTTGAAGAAAAGGCCGACGGATGCCACCGACAGCAGCACCGACAGGGTAAGGCCGAGGGTCCGTCCCTTCATGAAAGCGATGCGGGTGCCGTCCGGCACCAAGCGGGGGCGGTCCACCATCGGCAGGGTCTTGGGCTGTGTTCGGCGGTACCAGGTCACCATCATCAGGCGGGTCACCGTCACGGCGGTGAACATGCTGGCAATGATGCCGATGGAAATGGTCACCGCGAAACCGCGCACGGTTCCGGTGCCGATGGCGTAAAGGATCGCCATCTTGATCAGGGTGGTGACATTGGCATCGGTGATGGTGGCGAAGGCCCGGCGGAAGCCGGCCTCCAGAGACGCGGCGAGCCCCCGGCCCCGCTTCACTTCCTCGCGGATGCGCTCGTTAATGAGGATGTTGGCGTCCACCGCCATGCCCACCGACAGCAGCAGGCCGGCGATGCCCGGCAGGGTCAGCGTGGCTTGCAGCAGGGACAGCGCGCCGATGGTCAGGGCCAGGTTGAACAGCAGCGCGATGTTGGCGAACACCCCGAACAGGCCATAGGTGACGGCCATGTAGGTGACCACCAGAGCGAAGCCGACGCCCACCGCGATCAGGCCGGCGCGAATGGAATCGGCGCCGAGGTCGGGGCCGACGCTCCGCTCCTCCACCACCTGGAGCGGCACCGGCAGGGCGCCGGCCCGCAGCAGGACCGCCAGATCGTTGGCCGCGGCGGCGGTGAAGCTGCCGGTGATCTGGCCCTGGCCGCCGGTAATCGGTTCGCGAATGACCGGGGCGCTGATCACCTTGCCGTCGAGGACGATGGCGAAAGGCTTGCCGACCGCTGCCGTGGTGGTATCGGCGAAACGGCGGGCGCCCGCCGCGTCGAAAGTGAAGCTCACCGCCCACTGGCCGGACCGCTGATCCAGCACCGGACGGGCATCGGTCAGATGGCTGCCGTCGACCTCCACCTTGCTGGCCACCAGCACGCGGCCGCCGTCGCTGCCGGGCAGCCATGAGGTTCCCGGCACCGCCTGGGGCGCCTCCGACACCAGATGGAAGGTCATTTTGGCTGTCTGGCCCAGCATCCGCTTGATGCGGCCGGGGTCTGACAATCCCGGCAACTGGACGACGATGCGGTCCACCCCCTGCCGCGCGATGATCGGCTCGTTGACGCCGGTTTCGTCGATGCGGCGGCGGACGATTTCGATGGACTGCTGGACCGCCTGAGCGAGGGACTGTTCGAGCACCGCCTCGGAAAGCTCAAGGATGATTCGGTCCCCCTCCGCCCGTAGGCCAAGGGCTCCCGGCTCATGCTCGGTGAGCAGCGGGCGCAGGACGTCCTGGGCCCGCGTCGGGTCGGTGGTGGTCAGGCTGACCACCCGGTCGCGGGCGGTCAGGGCCGTGTAGCGGACGTTGGCGGTGCGCAGCAGCGCGCGGGTCTCTTCCCGCAGGCTGTCGACCCGCTCCTTGGCGATGGCGTGCCGATCAACGGCCAGCAGCAGGTGCGAGCCGCCCTGGAGATCAAGGCCGAGGGTGATGCGGCTTTGGGGCAGCCATGACGGCAGCGTCCCGTGCGGCAGAATGTTGGGCAGGCTCAGCAGCACGCCGAGCAGGCAAACGCAAAGGATCGCCCACGTCTTGGCGCGGGAGAAATACAGCATGATGCATAGGGTCCTCATGGGCTCGCGGCCGGAGCACGCGAGCGGAACCGGCGCGGGGCCGGTTATGTCCTTCACGAAGGAAGGAGCGGACTGCTGGCGATGGATGTCGCCGGCCGGTCAGGCGGCGGGAGGACCCGTTGCAGGAGGCGTCCCGCCGGTCCATGGAGCGGAAGCAAGCGCCACCGGATGGGAAGGAACCTGACCGAGCCATCGCAGCGACGGCGCGGCCACGGTGGCGGTCCCTTTCCCGGCGTTGGCGCCGTCATCATCGCCGCCCGCTTCGGCCCCTTCGGACTCGACGAGGCGGGACGCGCGCAGATCACCATGACGCAGCACCAGCGCCATGTCCGAGCCCCAGGCGTGAAGCCCATGCGCCGTCCGATCCTGCTGCCGGTCAACGGGCGCGCCCAGCACCGCGGCCAACCAAGCCACGGCGAGAATGACAACCGAACAGAGACCGAACCGACGGGCAATCACCCGATCTACCCCCTTGGGACGCTGTGAAGGCGCCAGGGTATCAGCCTGCTGCCTCTGGGTCATATGGTTTGTGAACGACTGGCTTTCCGGTCAAGCGGGCCCGCGAAGAGCGGCAAGAACGGCGCCGTGCACACCGCCCTGCTTCAATGAGGCCCCGGCGTTTGGGCCGGGGAGGCACAAGGTGGTACGAATCACATCGCGCAACTACGGACGGAGCTTCAATGAGGCCCCGGCGTTTGGGCCGGGGAGGCTTGGGAAGTTCACTGACGACTTCACGCTTCGCGACATGCTTCAATGAGGCCCCGGCGTTTGGGCCGGGGAGGCGCCGCACTGGATGATGCCATCCGCGTCGGGATTGTGGCCGCTTCAATGAGGCCCCGGCGTTTGGGCCGGGGAGGC
>JAEWWF010000400.1 GCA_023396465.1 Pseudomonadota bacterium | reverse complement strand
ACAGCAGCGTCGACCACGCGAAGCCGATGATCACCTCCGACAGCGACAGCACCGACAGGATGAACACCAGCCACAGGGTCTGGCCGCGCGGGCTGAAGCGGGACAGGAACCAGGTGAAGGGCACCGCGGCCGCCGTACACAGCACCGCCGCCAGCCCGCACAGCCACAGCGAGAAGCCGAGCACGCCGAGGAACAGCGGCGTCAGGAAGCGGGCGTAGTTGTCCAGCTCAAACGCCGGCTCGTAGAAGCCGCCGGACACGCGGTGATAGAAGCTGTATGCCACCATGATGCCGAACGGCACCAGGAAGAACACCGTCAGCACCACGGCGGGGATCGCCATGGGCAGGTGCTGGCGCAGGCCGCGCGGATGCTGGTGCAGGCTCATGCGGCCAGCACCCGGCAGGCGGCGGGCGGCAGGTCCACCGTCACGGCATCGCCGGCGGCGACGGCGGGGGCGTCCTTGCGCAGGCTTTCGGCGATGAGGGCGTGGCCGTGGCAGTCCACATGCACCTCCACTGTGCCGCCGACGTCGCGCACGAAGGTGACGGTGGCCGGCAGGCGGTTGGGGCCTCCTCCGGTGGCGGCGGCATCATCGGGCAGGACGTGCAGTTCCTCCGGCCGCACCAGCAGGGTGGCGGCGCCGGTGAGCCCCTCCGGGATGGCGGCGACGCTGACCGCCGCGCCGTTGAAGCGCACCGCGCCACCGCCGCCCTCCACCGTCACCGGCAGCAGGTTGGAGGTGCCGATGAAGTCGGCGACGAAGGTGTTGGCGGGCTCGCGGTAGATCCGCGATGGCGGCCCGACCTGCTGCACCCGATGGTCGCCCATGACGACGATCAGGTCGGCCATGGTCATGGCCTCGCGCTGGTCGTGAGTGACCAGGATGGTGGTGACGTTCAGCCGCTGCTGCAACAGCCGCAACTCAATCTGCATGGCCTCGCGCAGCTTGGCGTCCAGCGCCGACAGCGGCTCGTCGAGCAGGAACAGCTTGGGGTCGACGGCCAGCGCCCGGGCGATGGCGACGCGCTGGCGCTGGCCGCCCGACAACTGGCTGACGTGGCGATCAGCGACGCCGGGCAAGCGCACCATCTCCAGCAGTTGCTCGGCGCGGGCGCGTTGGCGGTCGCGGCTCTCGCCACGGATGCGCAGGGCATAGGCGATGTTCTCGCCCACCGTCAGATGGTCGAACAGGGCGAGGCTCTGGAACACCATGCCGAAGCCGCGCCGGTCCGGCGGCAGCGGCGCGATGTCGGTGCCGTCGAGCAGCAGGCGGCCGGCAGTGGGCGCCTCCAGCCCGGCGATCATGCGCAGCAGGGTGGTCTTGCCGCAGCCGGAGGGGCCGAGAAAGCACACCAGCTTGCCGGCGGGAATGTGCAAGGTGACGTCGGTGACGGCCAGAACGGAGCCGTAGGATTTACGGACGTCTTCCAGAACAAGGTCGTGCATGGCTGGTCCGAACGAGGAGCGGCCCCTCCCGCCGCGTTGGGGGCAGCCAGGGCGGCGGGAGGGGCGCCGTGTGGAAAGAGGCGATGGATCAGCCGGTGACCATCGCGGTCCAACGCTCGTTCACCCAATCGCCTTTGTCGGTGTAGAGCTGGTAATCGGGGATGATCGGCGCGATGTCGCTGGAGACGGCGGCGAATTCCTCGTCCGTCAGGTCGGTCAGGGCGCGCGGCAACACCGGCGCCGTGCCGACCTTGCGGGCCAGGAGCGCCTGGATGGACGGCTGGCACATGTAGTCGATGAACACCTGCGCCTCCTCCACCTTCTTGCAGGCGGTGGTGACGGCCCACGAACCACGGTCGGCGACGCCGCCTTCCTTGGGGAAGGTGGAGCGCACCGGGAAGCCGTCGGCGGCCGCCAGTCCGGTGACGTCGTGGTAGTACTGTCCGGCCGGAATCTCGCCGCTTTGCAGGGCGTTCTGGAACTGGCCCTCGTCGCGGTACCACAGGGCGACATTGGGGCGCAGCTCGGCGATCTTGTCGATGACCTGCTGGACGCCCGCGTCGGTGGCCAGGATGTCCGGGCCGCCGAAGTAGAGCTTGGCGGTGATGTCGATGAGGAAGGAGTTGGAGGCCAGCGCCAGCAGCCCGAGGCGGTTGGCGTTGGCGGGATCCCACAGGAAGTTCCAGCTGTCCGGCGCCTGCGGATAAGTGTCGGTGTTGGTCACCAGGGTGATGAACCACGCCACCGCCGGCACGCCGGCGACGGCACCGTCCGGCGTCTTGTTGAGGAACTCGTCGAACACCTTGGCGGCGTTCGGCATCTTCGCCAGGTCGAAGGTCTGCCACAGGCCGCCGCGGATGCCGCGCAGCATGGGTACCTGCGCCATCATGTTGACGTCGGCGGGCGCGACGCCGGCCTTGGCCGATTGCTCCAGCTGCACCAGCCAGGCCTCGCCGGTCGGTTCCGGCACGCTTTCGACGGCGATGCCGGTGGCGGCGGTGAAGTCGGGGAAGATGTGCTTGCGGAAGCTTTCCTCGAAATAGCCGCCGTAGGTGCCGACCTTCAGCGAGCGGTCCTGGGCCAGCACGGCCGGCGCCTTCAGGCCGACCACGCCCAGCGCGGCGGCGGCGGAGAACTTCAGCACGCTGCGGCGACTGGCGTCGTAGCGATAGGTGGTCTTGGTCATCGGAAAGAGCCTCCTGTCAGGCGGATTGTTTTCTTGTTTCAGTCACTGGCAAAGGCCGCCAGCCGGGCGGCGACGGTGCTGGCCGACTCGCCCGGCACGTTGGCGAAGGCGAGGCGGAGATAGCGGTCCTGCCCTTCGCCGAACATGGAGCCGGGCAGGGTGAGCAGGCTTTGGCGCTCGGCCAGCGCCTTGGCGACGGCATAGGCGGGGCGGTCGGCGAAGGGGTGCTCGACATAGGCGAAATAGGCGCCGATGCTGACCAGCCGCCAGTCGGGCAGCCCCTCCACCGCCAGCCGGAAGGCGGCGGCGCGGGAGCGCATGAGCAGGGTGTTGCCGGTCACCCACTCGCGCAGGGCGGTGAGGCCGAACAGCGCCGCCTCCTGCCCCAGACGGGGGGCGCAGATGGCGATGCAGTCGACCGCCTTTTCCACCGATGCCATCAGCCGCGGCCCCGCCACCAGGGCGCCGACGCGGTGGCCGGTGATGGCGAAGACCTTGGAGAAGCTGTAGAGGTGGACCAGCGTCTCGGGCCACGCCGGATCGTCGAACAGGGCGTGCGGCCGGCTGTCGTCGGGCAGGAAGTCGCGGTAGGTCTCGTCCAGGATCAGGGCGATGCCGTGGCGCTGCGCCAGGGCGTAGAACCGGGCGATCACCTCCGGCGGGTAGACGGCGCCGGTCGGGTTGTTGGGGGTGACCAGCACGATGGCGCGGGTGCGTGGGCCGATGCGGGCCGCTGCCTCATCGGGGTCCGGCACGCCGCCGGCATCGGGGCGGAAGGCCAGCGGCACCGCCGCGACACCCAGGGCATCCAGCCACATTTTATGGTTAAAGTAATGCGGTTGCGGCAGGATCACCTCGTCGCCGGCTGTGGCCAGGGCGAGGATGGCGGCGCAAAAGGCTTGGTTGCAGCCGGCGGTGATGGCCACCTGACTGGGCGACGGGCGGGCGCCGTAGAGGCGGCCGATGTCCGCCGCCAGCGCCTCGCGCAGGGCCGGCAGGCCGAGGATGTCGGTGTAGCGGTGGACGGCGGGATCGTGCAGCCGTTCCGCCAGATGCTCCACCAATTCCACCGCCGGCGGATGACCGGGCACCGCCTGGCACAGGTCGATGAGCGGCCGCCCCGGCACCGGCGCCATGCCGCGCACCCAGCCTTGCGCGTCGGCGATGGGCGGCGGCGCCACGGCGGCGAGCAGCGGGTTGAGGGGCAGGGCGGCGATGGGCGGCGAAGCGGTCATGCGGCAGGGGTCCGGGTTCGGTGTCAGAGGGGATCGCGCCGCAGCGGCATGGTCATGCAATGCACGCTGCCGCCGCCGGCGGCGAACAGGTCCAACTCCGGGTCCAGCACCGTCAGGCCTTCGGCGCGCAGCCGGGCGTTGAGGGTGGCGGAGTGGCGCGGCGAGATCACCGTATCATTGCCGAGCGCCAGAACATTGCAACTCATCTGCATGACTTCCTTGTAGGAGGCGGGCACGATGCGGATGCCGTGACCCTGGAGCCACGCCAGCAGATCATCGGGCAGCACGTCGGGGCAGGCCACCGCCAGCCCGTCGGCGGCCATGCAGAACAGCACGTCGAGGTGCAGGAAGTGTTCGGGGAAGGGCTGCACCCGCGTCTCCCACCCTGTCGCCGCGAACCAGTCGCAGAACTGGCGGGCGCCGTCGGTGTTGGTGCGCTCGCCGGAAGCGCCGACCAGCAGCAGGCCGGGGCGGATGATGTGGATGTCACCGCCCTCCAGGGTGCCGGCGGTGGAGAAGCGGAAGAAAGATCCGGCGCCGTAGAAGTCGAGGATGGAGGCATATTCGCCGCGTCGCTGCGGCCGGAACATCTGCGTCATCACCGGCCCCCAGGGCGTTACCTGGCTCGAATCGCGGGTATAGACCTGATAGGGTAGGTGCTCTTCCAGCCGGCGCAGGTAGTGGCAGGTGACGCCGCCCTGCTGGAGCGCCGCCTCCAACTCGCGGAACTGCGCCTGCGCCTTCTGGGCGTCATAGGGCCGGCCGCCGTGCAGGGTGGCGGTGGCGATGGTGTTGGTGGGCTGCCATGCGTAGTTGTCCGGCGCGCACAACAGCACGTCGCGCAGCACCCCGGTTTCCGAATCCACCTGCCAAGCCACCCTACGTCTCCTTCTCAGGCGCCGAGGCGGCACGCATGTGCTCAATCTGCAGGCGCTGTTGTCCGTCTGCTCAAGATGCTGGCATTTGCCGGCGCTGCGGAAAATAGTGGAGCCGGAAACATCAGTTTGATGAAACTCAATGTAAGCGCAGACCCCAGGAGGAGTTCATCAACGTGGGCATGGGTCAGATCACCGAGGTGGACATCCGCCTGTTGCGGGTCTTCGTCGCCGTGGTGGAGGCAGGAGGCTTCGCCGCCGCTCAGACGACGCTGAACGTCGCCGCCTCCACCATCTCCAACCACATGAGCGCCTTGGAGCAACGCCTGGGGGTGAAGCTGTGCCAGCGCGGCCGCATCGGCTTCCGCCTGACCGACAAGGGGCGGCTGGTTCACGAGGCCGCCTGTCGCCTGCTGGCGGCGACGGAAACCTTCCGCAGCGAGGCGGCGCAGTTGCGCGGCCAGTTGGTGGGTGACCTGCGCCTCGGGCTGGTGGACAACACGGTGACCGATCCGGCCAGTCCGGTGGTGCGGGCGCTGCGGCGGTTCGGGGCGCGCGAGCATAGGGTCCACCTGCATGTTGGGATCGAGGCACCGCAGGATCTGGAGCGCCGCCTGCTCGACGGCAGCCTGGACATCGCCATCGGCAGCTTCCCGACCCGCATTTCCGGTTTGGAGTACGAACCGCTTTACACCGAGAGTCAGCACTTTTATTGCGGCGCCGGCCATCCGCTGTTCGCGGCGGCGGCGTCGGAGGTGACGGCGGAGGCAGTGCGGGCCTGCCGCATCGTGGCGCGCGGTTACTGGCACCAGAACGACCTGCGGCGCATCGGCCTGCCGCTGTCGTCGGCGGCGGCGACGGTGCAGAACATGGAGGCTCAGGCCATGCTCATCCTGTCCGGCGGCTATCTCGGCTATCTGCCCACCCACTATGCGGCGCCGTGGGTGGCGATGGGGCAGTTGAAGGCGCTGCTGCCGGAGACCACCGCCTATGCGGCGCCGTTCGAGCTGGTCACCCGCCGGGGCGCGCGGGAGACTCGGGTGCTCGCCACCATGGTGGCCGACCTGCTGGCCGAGCGCACGGCGGCGGCGTGATCGGACTCAGTGCTCGCCGGTGCCTTCCTCGGCCAGTTCGTCGCTGTGCAGCAGGTGGGCGAGGCGGGTCTTGACCTCGCGGATACTCACCGGCTTGCGCAGCAGGGCGTCCACGCCGTTGAGCTGATCCTCCACATGCAGCCGTTCCGACAGCGGCTGGCCGGTCATGACGATGGTGAAGACCTGCGGCCAGTCCTCGCCCAAACGGGTGATCAGGTCTTCCCCGCGTCCGTCGGGAAGGTGCAGATCGGTGATGACCGCGTCCGGCTGTACCTCGTCAAGCAGCGCCAGGGCGGTCTTCAGGTCGTGGGCGACGGTGACGGCATAGCCCTCCTCGCGCAAGGACTCCGCGATCACTTCGGCGGCCAGCACTTCGTCGTCGACCACCAGCAGGCGGGCCCCGCCTCCGTCCGGGAGGGCGGGAACGGGTGGTGCGGCGGTGCGCGGTGGTGCGGCGGGCAGTGCGGCCGGGTCGGCCACCGGCAGGAAGATGGTGAAGCGGGCGCCGCCTTCCGGCCGGTTTCCTGCCCCCATGTCGCCGCCCATGTCGTGGACGATATCGAGGCAGATGGAGAGGCCGAGGCCAGTGCCTTCACCGGCCGGCTTGGTGGTGAAAAAGGGCTCGAAGATGCGGTCGAGGGCGTCGGGGGTGATGCCGGGGCCGCTGTCCTCCACCACCAATCGCAACTCGCGGTGGCTGCCGCGATTGGCGATGGAGGTGCCGAGGCGGATGGTGCCATAGGGCGGGCGGCGGGGCCGCTGCGGGTTGGAGAGAAGCGCCTGCATGGCATTGCGCAGCAGGTTGAGCAACACCTGATCAAGCTGGTTGCGGTGGCCGATGACGATGGTCCGCTCCGCCTCCGGCGCCAGATTGAGAACCAGGGTCACGCCGTCCTTGGCCGCCTGCTGCTCGAACAGGGCCGCCACCTGGGCGATGGCGGTCTGGACCAGGAAGGGCTCCTTCGGGCCGCTGTCACGGCGGGAAAAGGCCTGGATATAGTCGAAGGTGTCGACCAGTCGCTCCGCCTGCTGCACGATATCGCTGAACTTGCCGCCGAGCAGGCGGCGCAGTTCCTGCGGATCGGCATCGGCCGGCGCGCGGTCGAGGGCCATGACCGCGCTTTCCGCGATCAGGCGGATGATGTTCATGGGCTGGCTGATCTCGTGGATCAGGCTGGCCGACATCTCGCCCAACACCGCCATCTTGCCGGCTTGGCGCAACATCCCTTCCATGCGCCGCCGCTCGGTCTGATCGAAGGCGGAAAAGATGAGGCCGGGCGGCCGATCGCCGCTGCCGCGCGGCAGCCGCGACACCGTCACCAACGCCGGCAAGGGGGTGCCGTCGCGACGCCTGAGGGTGACGTCGAGGTCGCCGGTGCGGTCGGGATCGGCCTCCAGAACCTCGGGCGGGAACAGGTCGAGCGCCGCCAGCGGCAGACCGGCGGCCTCGCGCGACGACAGGCCGAACAGGTCTTCCGCCCAGCGATTGATGTAGGTGATGGCGCCGCCGGTATCGGTGGCGACGATGGCGGTCTTGACCTCGTTCAGCAGGTGGGCCTGGAAGCGGATGCGGTCTTCCGCCTGACGGCGCCGGGTGACGTCGCGCACCACCATCAGGAAGCCGCGCAGACGACCGTCGGCGGCGGTGAGGGCGGCCAGCACTCCTTCGCCCTGGAACTGGCTGCCGTCCTTACGCTGCTGGCAGCGGTCAAGCGGCGTGGTGCCGTCGTGGCCGGCCTGGATCATCTCCGCCTCCGGCTCCCCATTGGCGCGGGCGGCGGGGGTGTGGAAGATGGAGAAGGACTGGCCGATGATCTCGGTCTCGCGCCAGCCGAACAGGCGGGTGGCGCCATCGTTCCAACTGACGACGTGACCGTCGCCATCCAGCAGCACGATGGCATAATCCTTCACGGCACCGATGAAGCGACGCAGGCTCTGCTCGCTCTCCAGCAGGGCCTGGGTGCGGGTTATGACCATGCGCCGCAACGCCCACACCCCGAAGCCGGCCACCGCCAGCCCGGCCGCCAGCACCACCGCGACAACCCCAAGCAGCCGGTAGATGCGGCGGGCCTCGTCCGCCTCCAGACGCACGGAATTGAACAGGAAGGTGTCTGGGTTGAACGGCCTCTCCACCATTCCGAAGCGGGCGAGGGTCTGGTGCATGCGCGCCCAGCGATCAGGGTTGACGTGCCCCAGTTCCACCATCGGCCAGGCGGTCAGCCTGCGCACCGGCTCCACCATGAAGCGGTTGAGGCCCCAACCGTCCTTCAGGAAGGTGAGGCCGGGATCCATCGTCGACAGGCGGGCGACGATCTCTTCCGGGTGCTGAAGGGCATATTCCCAGCCGCGCCGGGTGGCCCGCAGCATGGCTTCCGCCACCTCCGGCTTGGCGTGCACCAAATCCCGTTTAGCGAACAGGCTGTCGCCGTAAAAGTCGACACCGTAGTCCAGCGGCCGGAACATGCGCGCCTTCACCCCCTGTTCGGCGAAATGATAGGGGGTGGAGATGACGTAACCGACATAGCCGTCGCCACGGCCGGCGAAGAAATCCTGCGAGGTGCCGGTCATGTGGATGTCCGGCGGCTCGAACCCGGCGGCCACCGCCATGGCCATCAGGGAGACGTCGGTCAGGTCACCCGGCCGGCGCAGGATATCCTTCTTCAGGGCATCGCCGAGGGTGCGCAGGTCGTCGGACTCGCGCATGAACAGGGCGATGCCGCTGTGCTGGAAAAAGCTCCCGAGGATCACCAGATCGTCGCCGCGGTCGTTGGCGACCAGAATGTCGCTGCCGCTGACGCCGAAGTGGGCGCGGCCGTCCTGCACCTCCTCCGCCACCGCCAACGGGCGGCCCTGCGGGTCCAGGCCCGGGCGGATATCGACCTCCAGGCCGGCTTCGGCATAGTAGCCCTGCCACAGGGCGGCATAATAGCCGGCGAATTGAAAGGTCGGCGACCAGCGCAACTGGAGGACGACTTTCTCCGCCGCTGCCGCGGTCGGTGCCGCGGCAAGGGACGCCATCAGCAGCACCAGCATGCACAGGGTCGCGGCGATCATTCCCAGGGCGCGCGACGGGGCAGGCTTCGGCACAATGCGGACTCCGGCAGCGACAGTACCGGGGAAGACTAGCATGAATGTGGGAACAAGGTGGGTGTGCAAAGGTACCGTCCGCCTGGAAACGAAAAAGACCGGCGCAAGGGCCGGTCTTTTTTCGATGCGATCCTGGTGGCGCGAGTGACGGGGCTCGAACCCGCGACCTCCGGCGTGACAGGCCGGCACTCTAACCAACTGAGCTACACCCGCAATCCAGGATACTCGGTACTTCATGCTTCATCTCGGGGATGGCGCGAGTGACGGGGCTCGAACCCGCGACCTCCGGCGTGACAGGCCGGCACTCTAACCAACTGAGCTACACCCGCATTCCCCGGTGAGGGCGGCCTTATAACCCGGCCCTCGGTCCCTGGCAAGGCCTTTGTTGCATCTTTTTGCAACCGTCCGCATCCGATGCGGACCAGCCCCGAAAGGGAGGCAGAAAATGGTTCGGCGGCTGCGAATTGTCAATGCATTTCATGCGGCCGCCTGCTGTGATCTGAGCGTTGCAGCATCCTTATGCGACGGACCGGCTCTCCGCCGGCTCCGCCACAGTCTCCCAAACCTTCAGCCGGACGGTCCCGCCGTCCGGCTTTCTTTTCGTTGTCTTGCGTCCCGCCTTGTTTCGATCTGGATCGCTGTCGATTGTCGACAGCTGATCTTGAAACCGGAGGCGCCGGTCGCTAGGTGATGCGCGCTCTGTGCCGCCGCGCATCTGGCCGCGCGGCCGGCGGCAATCCCCCAAAAATAATGAGTCGGAGACTGGTATGCGCTTCCTTCCGCTTGTCCTCGTGGCGTTCATGGCTGCTCCCGCGCTGGTGTGGATCGTCGTGTCCAACCTGATGGTGAAGGGCACCTCGGGCAGCATGTTCGGGTTCGAGACGACCGGCACGGTGACGGTGCTGATCGGGTTCGCCGTGGTCTCGCTGGCGCTGCTGGGAGGCTGGATGATGCGCTTCATCGCCCGGGATCAGAACCGCGGCGTCTGATCCCCTTGAAGGCGGCGCGGCGGCGTCTATTTCCGCAATCCATGAAAGAGCATCTTGACGCGGCGTCTGATCAGGATCACCTCTTGAACAGGACAGACGCGATGGACGGGAGCCAGCCCATGACCAGCGTGACCACGTTCTTCCTCGATCCGGTGGCGGCTGCCATTGCTGCGGCAGCGGCGGCCATCGCCATCGCCGTGGCCGCCGCCAGGGCGCTGGCGCCACAACCGCGTCCGGTGCCGGTACGATCCCGCGACCGCCGCCGCCGCCGCTGAGGCCGATGTCCCGGCGGCCGTGATGGCGGCTGCGTGACGCGCCGCCGATTATGGGCTCTCGGGTCGATGGGCTCTCGGTTGGGTCAGCCGGTCAACAGCTCCAGCCGTCCCTCCCATGCAGAACGGCCGCACTGCTGTCAGTGCGGCCGTTCTGCATGTCCACCCTCCAATCCCCTCGGTGCGGCCGGCCGGGCCGGCGGCGTGAGGAGTGGCCGTTATGCCACCCGCTCGAAGCGGTTGCGGTCGAGCAGGGCTTCGATCGCCAGCGTGCGGGCATCCACCGGACTACGGATGCTGCGCAGGCGGGCGTGGGGAATGCGCGCGCCGTCGCTGTAGATGAACTCCACCTCCCACTCGGCGGCCCAGGAGGTGCGTTCCCGGAACCGCTGGCCGACCTCCACACTGAGCTTCTTCATTTTCGCACGACCTTGCTGTTAACCCTCCTTGTGTTCCTCATCCGCATGTAGCGGCTGCGGAACCGCGATCACCCAAAGTATAGCGGCTGTGACGGGCCTGTATATCCGTTTTCATCGGTCCAAGCGACCACTTCGCATCCGCGGTAGAATGTCACCTCTGTTACAACACCCTCGGGCTCGCGACCCGACGGAAAAACATAAACGCGGGGAAGGGAACGGCCGATGATCGCAGACGTTGAACAGCTGGCTGATGGCCTGTCGTTGGAGGAAATCCAGCAGGTTCCCGAGCACCTGCGCACCGACCATTGGTACAACGATATCCAGCATGCCATGCTGGTGATCCTGTTCCGCCATCTGCTTCGTGCGGTGCGGGAGAAGTGCCCACGCCGCAGCCGTATTCTTACCGATGCCGCCACTCTGTACTTGTGGGTCCACTTCCTGGACGAGGAAGAGGGGATGGCCTGGGGCGTGGCGCGCGGCCTGATCGACGCCGATCTGGTGGCGGACCATGCCCGCCAGCATCGCCGCTTCCTCGATCATTGGCGCGATGCCGTGCTGGCACCGCATGTCGCCGGCGCGCTCACCGGCGCCGCCTATTATGAGGCGGTGGCCAAGTTCTATGCGCTGGTGCTGCGCCACATCGGCACCACCGATCAGCCGACCTACGGCCGCGCCTCCGACCACGGGCCGCACCACCGGGCGCAGATCAGCCATGTCGCCGCCACCGGGCTGCCGCTTTCCCCCTTCATGCCGGGGGCTTTGCAGGTGGTGCGTCAGGATGACGCCGCCGTCGCCGGCTGCCTCGACCTCAGCCTGATGGGGCCGCAGGCCCGCCAGAGCCTCCCCGCCGTTGCCATGGAGGCCGGCGTCAGCCGCCTGGTGCCCGATGGCAGCGGACTGCGTGACCGCGTCATGCGGGGGCTGCGTCAGGCGGGCGGCGCCGAGGCCGCGCACATATCCCGGTTGTCGCGCAAGCGAATGGTTGTCGCCGGACCGGCTTCCCTTCAGGATATGGGCAAGCTGCTGGTCGCCTGACGCCGCCCTTTTCCGGCGTGGCCGAGGGGACGGCAGCGGAGGGGGAGTGAGCGCGTGACCGTCGACCAGCAGTCTTCTTTGCCCATCGGACCGGCGGGTGAGCCGGAGCCGATCACTCCGACCGGTGCCGAGCCGTTGCCGGGTCAGCGCAACCAGCGCCGCTTCCGCATCCTGTGGGGAAGTATGGTGGCGGTGATCCTCGGCACCCTCAGCCTGTCCGCCGCCACGGAATTGGCCGATGCCCGCCGTACCGCCGAACAGGCGGTGGCCGACAGTTCGCTCATTCTCAAGCAGCATGTGCTGCGTCAGTTTGAAGGCGCCGACCTCATGCTGCGGCTGGTGGCCTCCCGCTTCGCCACCGAGGCGCCGGAACTGGGCGGCCGGAGCGCCTCCGCCGATCTGGAGGCGCTGACGGCATCGGCGTCATGGCTTCTCGACCTCTGGGTGGTGGATGCCGGGGGGAACCGCCGTTTCGCCTCTCGCGAGCCGGGAGCGGCGGTGGAGCAGGCGCTGGCGGACTTGCGGGAGCGGGCGGCGACGGCCGCCGACGCACTCATCATCGGCGATCCCCTGGACCGCACGCTCACCACCGGGTCGATCATGCTGGTGGGGCGGCCGATCCGCGCCGCCGATGGCCGCCACCTGGGGCTCGCCGCCCTGACCATCTCCGGCAGCGATCTGGCCGATGTCTTCAGTCACCGGGTGCTCGGACCCGACGGCGCCATCGGCCTGATCCGGGCCGATGGGATGGTGCTGGCCCGCTATCCGGCACTGCCCGGCATGGTTGGCCGCTCCATCGTCGACTCGCCGGCCTTCGCCGAGATCCGGCGCGGCGCCGATGCCGGCATGGTGCGGGTGAACTCGGTCGGCGACGCCCAGAACCGCATCGTTGCCTTCGCCCGCGTCGGCAACCTGCCGCTGGCCGTCACCGCCGCCTATTCCACCGCTGACATGCGAGCCGCCGCGCTGGAGGCGATGACGCTGTCGTGGATGTTCGGCGGTCTGATGATCGCGGTGATGGTGGTGCTCTATCCGGTGGTGATGCGCCGCCTGCGCGCCGAGGAAAAGGCGGCGCGCGATCTGGCGGAGCGGGAGATGCTGTTCCGCTCCATCCTCAACAATGTCGGCATCGGTCTGTCGCTGGTGTCGCGGGACGGCATCATCCGGTTCGCCAATACCGGATTCGATCGCCTGCTCGGCTATCCGCCGGGGGGGCTCAACGGTCACAACATCGAGGATCTGACCCATCCCGACGATCGTCTCGGCACCATGTACCGGGTCAGCCGCATGGAGGCCCTGGGACCGTCCGGGGTATCCTATGAAAAGCGCTATCTGCGCCACGACGGCACCAGCGTCGAGGCCATGGTGACCCTTAGCCTGAAGCCGCGCGTCGGCACGCAGGAGCCGTTGCTGGTCGGTGTCATCCAGGACTTGACCGAGCAGCGCGCGCGTGAACGGGCCATCGCCTTCCAGAACAGCCTGCTCCGCATCCAGCAGGAGGCATCCCCCGACGGCCTGCTGGTGGCTGACGCCGCCGGGGGGCTGCGGTCGTGCAACCGCCGTTTCCGTGACCTGTGGGAGGTGCCAGAGCCGCTGGTCGAGCAGGGCGACGTGGCGGCGGTGTTGCGCCATGTGGCGGCCGCCATCGCCGCCGCCGAGCCGGCCGTCGACGAGGGGCTCGAAGCCGGGTGGCGCCGGCTGCGGCGGCTCGACGGGCGGGTGGTGGATGTGCTGGAGAGTGAACTGCGGGAAAACGCCGGCGAAGGCGCCGTCATCGGCCGGGTGTGGATCTACCGCGACGTCTCCGCCCGACTGGCCGCCGAGATGGCGGTGCGCGAGAGCGAGGAACGTTACCGCGCCCTGGTGGAGCAGTCGCCGGAAGCCATCGTGGTTCACCGTGACAACCGGGTGGTGTTCATCAACCGCGCCGCCCAGGCGCTGTTCGGCTACAGCCCGCTCGACTGGCCGGCCGACATGGCGCTGACCGACCTGATGGCGCCGTCGGTGCGGGAGCATGTGCGGGAGTTGATCCGTCCGACGGCGGTGGCGCCCTGGAACGGCATTCAGGAGGATCTCCAGCGGCGCGACGGCAGCCTGTTCGACGCCTGGATCATCAGTGCCCCCATCCGCCTCCAGGACAGACCGGCGGCGCAGGCGGTGATCCGGCCTCTGGATGCCGGCCAGGGGGTGCGCGGTCGCCTGATGCAGACCGCCAAGATGGCCACTCTTGGGCAAATGGCGGCAGGCGTGGCGCACGAACTCAGCCAGCCGCTCAATATCTTGTCCATGGGGTTGGAGGGGTTGCGCCTGCGTCTCGCCAACGGCGAGGCGACGCCGCAGGACGTGGCGGAAAAGCTGGACATGGGCACCCGCCAGTGTTCCCGCATGGCCGAGATCATCGACCATATCCGTGTCTTCAGCCGCTCCAGCAGCGGCCGTCAGGTGTCCTTCGACGCCGCCGGGCCGGTAGCGGCGGCGGTCGAGATGATGACCCCCGCCTTCACCCGCGAGGGGATGGTTCTCAGCCTCGACATGCCCAGCCGGGCAGGGGTGCTGGAGGGCAATCCGGTCGATCTGGAGCAGGTGATCATCAACCTGCTGAAGAATGCCTTCGATGCCTTGATGGAGCGCCGTGGCGACATCGCCTCGGCGCCCGAGGCGGGCTGGGTGCCAGAGGTGCGGGTGCGGGTGGTTCCGGAGGGCGACGTGCGGCAGTTGCTGATCGAGGTCGCCGACAACGGCGCCGGCATCCCGCGTCACCTGATCCAGGACATTTTCGAGCCCTTCTTCACCACCAAGCGCGAGGGGGGCGGCACCGGGCTCGGCCTGTCGATCTGCATGAATGCCGTCACCAAGATGGGCGGCACCATGCGGGCGGAGAACCGCAACGGCGCCGTGTTCTCCATCCGCATGCCGCTGGCGTCGGCAGGGGCGGACGTGGAGGCCGAACCGCTGGTTACCGGCCTTGGCGGCGGTGTCGGGGTGACGCCGACGGGGGGCGCCACCGGCCATGTGCTGGTGGTGGAGGATGAGGCCCTGACCCGTCAGGCGCTGGCCGTCTATCTCATCGAACAGGGCTTCCGCGTCTCCACCGCCAGCGATGCCGGCGAGGCGATCGCCAAGGCGCGACTGGACCCGCCCGATGCCCTGATCACCGACCTGACCTTGCCCGGCGGTGACGACGGATGGCACTTGATCCGCCGCCTGCGGGAGCGTGATCCGGTGCTGCCGGTGCTGGTCATCAGCGGTGCCGGCGTGCCGGAGTCCGATCCGCAGGTGAGCGAGGTGACGGCGGTACTGGGCAAGCCGCTGAATGCGCGTCTGGTGGTCGGCCACCTGACGCGCGGTTTGCAGGCTCGGGCCTCGGCGGTGGCGTCGGTGGCGAGCCGCTGACGCCACCGCCGGCGGTCACGTCAGTGCTTCCACCGCCACGTAGAGCAGGCACCCCACCAGGGCTCCAACCAGCGTGCCGTTGACGCGGATGAACTGGAGATCGCGGCCGACCGCCAGTTCCAGCCGCTCGGTCAGGGTGGCGGTGTCCCAGCGGCGCACCACGTCCTCGATGAAGCGTCCGATTTCCTCCCGCCAGGGGACCAGCACCGCGGCAAGCCCGGCTTCCACCCGCTCGTCGATGGCGCGGCGCAGGTCGGGGTCTTCCAGCAACCGGCGGCCCATGGTGTGCAGGGTCTCTTCCAGTCCTTGGCGCAGGCGGCTGTCGGGGCGGCCGGCGCTGTCCATCAGGGTGCGGCGGAGGTCGTCCCAAGCCCGTGCCATGCCCTCCTGCACCTGCGGGTGGCGCAGCAGGGTGTTCTTGAGGGCGCGGAGGCGGGCGTGCAGGTCGGGATCGGTGCGCAACCGCTCGCGGAAGTCGCGCAGCGCCGACGCCAGCCGGCGGCGGAGGTCGTTGTCGGGGTCTTCCAGGTCGTCCAGGGTTTCAAAGGCCGCCGCGATGAGCGCCTTGGCCACCCGCCGGTCGACCGCCTTGGGCAGCCACCAGGCGCTGCGTTCGGTGACGATGGCGTGAATGCGGGCCTCGTTGCGCGCCAGTTGCTCGCGCGCCACCCCGACCGCTTCGGCGAGCAGGCTCTCGTAATCCTCGTCCGGCACGGCGGCCAGCAGATGGCCGAGCAGCGGTGCCACGTCGATCTGTCGCAGGCGGGCGGTCAGGCTGCGCTGCACCAGCGCCCGCAGGCGCTCATCGCCGGCGGCGCTGAGGGCGGCCGGCAGCAACTCGGCGATACGGCGGGCAGCGGTGCGGGAATTGTCCGGGTGGATGAGCCAGCTACCGAGGCGCTGGGCGGCGTTGAGCGTCTTCAGGCGCTCTTCCAGCACCTCCGGCGCCAGGAACCAGCGGGTGACGAAGCGGCCGAGGCGGCGGGCGATGCGCTCGTGGTTGGACGGGATCAGGGCCGTGTGCGGGATGGGCAGGCCGAGCGG
>JAEWWF010000348.1 GCA_023396465.1 Pseudomonadota bacterium | reverse complement strand
ATCTCCCGCGCCACCGGCGCCCGCCGGCGGCTGATGAACTGCGCCAACGCCCAGCGCACCGGCCCCGGTGCGCCGATGATGGCGGGATCGTTGAACAAGTTGAACAGGAACGGGCGGACGGCCTCGGGGCTGTCCGGCCCGCCTAGATTGAACAGAACGACGGCGATCTTGGTCATGAGGTCCGGGTCCGGCGGCGGGAGGGGCCAACCCGGAACGGGTCAGCCCTGGAAGGAGCGAATACGGTCGGCAAGCTGGGCCACATGCTCCGGGGGAGTTTCCGGGACGATACCGTGGCCGAGATTGAATACGAAAGGTCCGCGTCCAAGGATTTCAAGGATGCGATCAATTCCGTCCAGCATCGCCTGCCCGCCGGTGACAACCAGGATGGGATCCAGGTTACCCTGCACGGCGCAGCGGCTCTGGAGGTGATCGCGGGCCCATTCCAGCGGCATGGTGGTGTCGAGCGACACCGCATCGACGCCGGTACGATCGATGAAGTCGGCGTAGAGCAAGCCAGCGCCACGTGGGAAGCCGATCACCGGCACCCCTGGCCGCGCCGCCTTGACGCGACGGGTGATCTCGCCGATGGGGCGGGTGACCCAACGGTGAAAGGCTTCTTCCGGCAGCACGCCGGCCCAGCTGTCGAAGATTTGCAATGCCTCGGCGCCAGCATCGACCTGGGCGATGAGGTAATCGGTGGTCACGTCCACCAGCAGGCCGATAAGGCGGTCGAACCCTTCGGGGTCGCCATAGGCCCATTTCTTGGTGGCGGCATAGTCCTTGGAGCCGTGCCCTTCCACCATGTAGGTGGCGACCGTCCAGGGTGCGCCGCAGAACCCGATGAGCGCGGTCGTCAGCGGTATCTCCCTTGATAGCCTCGACACGGTCTCGAACACGGGCGCGAGGTGTCCGAGGACGCGATCCCGGTCCAGTCGCGACAGGTCAGCGGCGGAGCGCAGGGGGTCGAGCTGCGGTCCTTCCCCCTTCACGAAGCGCACGGCCTGCCCGAGGGCATCCGGGATCACCAGGATGTCGGAGAACAGGATGGCGGCGTCGAAGCCGTACCGGCGCAACGGCTGCAATGTCACCTCGACGGCGAAGTCGGGGGTGTAGCAGAGCGACAGGAAATCGCCGGCTTCGGCTCGGGTGGCGCGGTATTCCGGCAGGTAACGGCCGGCCTGACGCATCAGCCAGAAGGGCGGCGGCGTCAGCGTCTCGCCGTTCAGGGCGCGCAGGAACCGTTTTTCGGAGGTAATGGCCATGGCGATATCTCGGGATCTCGGGTGGTTGTCCCCGGTCCCTCATAACAGGGGAGGGGTTTTAGGGAAAGGGTTGTGGTTGGTTGTTGGGCCTGTGAATCCTGGGGACGACTCGCCATCCACATGATTGTCCACAGCGACTCGGGCGCCGTCGGCGTGTTTCACGTGAAACTGTGGACCCGGCGGGGAGGAGCCGCCACACTGGCCTCGCACGCCGCCGAGTCGCGGGTCAGTGGAGAAGTCTGGGGATAATGTGGATAACTTGACCCGCAGGGGTGGTTCTCCCCGACTCACCCGCTCACCCCTCCGGCGGCGTACACAGACTCACCTCCCTCCGGGTGGCTTTTGCCCATGCGGGGGAGGAATTCGCCGGGGCGGAGGATTCCCCCCGCTTATCCCCGACTCCCCAGGTTTATCCACAGGCGGCGAGTCGGCCGCCAGGACCCCCGGAGGCGCTTCGTGCCAACCCGCACCTTCCATCTTCATCTGGTGTCCGATTCCAGCGGCGAGACGGTCAGCGCCATCGCCCGCGCCTGTCTGGTCCAACTGCACGATGTTCACACCGAACAGCATCTGTGGTGGCTGGTGCGCACCCGAGGCCAAGCCATGCGGGTGATCGAGGGGGTGCGGGAGCAACCGGGGATTCTTCTATGCACGGTGGTCGACCCGGAAATCCGCTCCCTGCTCGAACAGGGCTGCCGCGAGGCGGAGGTGCCCTATATCCCCGTGCTCGACCCGGTGATGCAGACGCTCGGCGCCTATCTGCAAGTGGAGATGGGCCGCCAGCCCGGCCGCCAGCACCTGCCAGACGCCGATTACTTCCGCCGCATCGACGCCATGCACTTCGCCATCGAGCTGGACGACGGCCAGGGCATGGACCGGCTGGACGAGGCCGACGTCATCATCATGGGGGTGTCGCGCACCTCCAAGACCCCCACCTGCATGTACCTCGCCAATCGCGGGCTGAAGGCGGCCAATGTACCCATGGTGCCCGGCATCGGCATTCCGCCCGAGGTGTTGGCCTGCCAGCGGCCGTTGAAGGTGGCGCTGACCCGCGATGCCCGCAGCCTCGCCGATATCCGCCGCACCCGCCTGCGGGTGATGAACGACGCCGCCAACGTCGAATACGCCGATCTGGAGCGGGTGCGCGAGGAGGTGCAGGAGGCCCGCCGCATGTTCACCCGCCATGGCTGGCCGGTGATCGACGTCACCCGCCGCTCCATCGAGGAGACGGCGGCGACCATCGTGCAGCTGCACCGCAACCGCCAAGCCAAGCTGACCGGCGGCAGCTGACGTCGCCGCCCTTTTCCGGGGCGGGCGGGGCGGCTACTCTGCCCCACCCACAGTCATGGATGGAGCGTCATGGCCGAGTTGATCCTCGCCTCCGGCAGCCGCACCCGGCAGACCATGCTGGCCGATGCCGGTGTGCCCTTCGCGGTGGATGTGCCGCGCGTCGATGAAGACGGCATCAAGGCCGCCATGCGGGCCGAAGGCGCACCGCCGGGCGACGTGGCCGAGGCCCTGGCCGAGCTGAAAGCCAGCCGCATCAGCCCGCGCTATCCGGGCTTCCTGGTGGTCGGCTGCGACCAGATGCTCGCCTGCGACGGCCGCTGGTTCGACAAGCCCGCCGACCGCGCCGGCGCCCGCGAGCAGCTGCTGGCCCTGCGCGGCCGCACCCACGAGCTGATCTCCTGCGCCGTGGTGATGCGCGACGGCGAACGGCTGTGGCACCACATCGACCGCGCCAGGCTGACCATGCGACCGTTCACCGAGGCGTTCCTGGACGAGTATCTCGACCGTGCCGGCGAGGCGGTGCTGCACTCGGTCGGCGCCTATCAGCTGGAGGGCCTGGGGGCGCAACTGTTCAGCCGCGTGCAGGGGGACTATTTCACCATCCTCGGCATGCCGCTGCTGCCGCTGTTGGATTTCGTCCGCAATCACGGGGTGGTGACGCCATGATGGTGTCGGGGAAGGCGCGGGTCGCCGGGGTGATGGGGTGGCCGGTGTCGCATTCGCGGTCGCCGCGCCTGCACGGGTTCTGGCTGCGGCAGTATGGCATCGACGGCGCCTATGTGCCGCTGCCGGTGCGGCCGGAGGATTTCACCGCTGCCGTCCGGGCGCTGCCCAAGCTGGGCTTCGCCGGGGCCAACGTCACCGTGCCGCACAAGGAAGCGGCGCTGGCCGCCTGTGACGAGGTGACGCCGCTCGCCCGCCGTATCGGGGCGGTCAACACCCTGGTCTGCCGTCCCGACGGCAGCCTGTTCGGCGACAATACCGACGGCTTCGGCTTTCTGGAGAACCTGCGCGCCGGCTGCCCCGGCTGGCGGGCCGATGCCGGTCCGGCGGTGGTGCTGGGGGCCGGCGGCGCGGCGCGGGCCATCGTCGCGGCGCTTCTGGATGCCGGCTGCCCCCGGGTGCGGCTGACCAACCGCACGCGGGAGCGGGCGGCGGACCTGGCCGCCGACCTCGGCGGCGCCATCGAAGTGGTGGCGTGGGAGGAGCGCAGCGCCGCCCTCGCCAGCGCCGGACTGCTGGTCAATACCACCACCCTCGGCATGACCGGCGCCCCGCCGCTGGACATCGCCCTCGACCCCCTGCCCGCCGCCGCCCTGGTGACCGACATCGTCTATGCGCCGCTGATGACCGACCTGCTGCTGCGGGCGCAGGCGCGCGGCCATGCGGTGGTGGATGGCCTGGGGATGCTGCTGCACCAGGGGCGGCCGGGGTTCGAGTACTGGTTCGGCATCCGCCCGGAGGTGACGGCGGAACTGCGGGCCGTGGTGCTGGGGGATGCGCCCGCATGATCATCCTGGGGCTCACCGGCTCCATCGCCATGGGCAAGACCACCGCCCACCGCATGCTGGTGCGCCTGGGGGTGCCGGTGCATGACGCCGATGCCACCGTCCACCGCCTGTTCGCCCGCGGCGGCGCGGCGGTGGCGCCGGTGGCGGCGGCCTTTCCCGGCGTGGCGGTGGACGGCGCCATCGACCGCGCCCGGCTGTCGCGGGCGGTGGTCGGCAACGACACCGCCTTCCGCCGGCTGGAGAGCATCGTCCACCCGCTGGTGCGGGCGGCGGAGGCGGAGTTCCTGAAGCGCCAGCGGCTGGCGCGGGTGCCGCTGGTGGCGCTGGACGTGCCGCTGCTGTTCGAGACCGGCGGCGAGGCCCGCTGCCATGCCGTCGCCGTGCTGTCGGCGCCGCTGTTCCTCCAGCGGCTGCGGGTGCTGGCGCGTCCGGGCATGACGGAGGCCAAGTTCCAGGCTATCCTGGCGCGCCAGATGCCGGACGCGGAAAAGCGCCGCCGCGCCGACTGGGTGGTGCCGACCGGTCTCGGCCGTGCCTTGACGCGCCGCGCCCTGGCCGGCATCGTGCGCGACCTGCGGGCGGGCCGCCTGCCCCGCCGTTCCCCCGGCCGCCGCCGCAACCCCGAGTGAGCCATGCGCGAGATTGTTCTCGATACCGAAACGACCGGCTTTGAACCCTCCGACGGGCACCGGCTGGTGGAAATCGGCTGTGTCGAGCTGATCAACCACGTCGCCACCGGCGCCCACTTCCACAAGTACTGCAACCCCGAGCGCGACATGCCGGAGGAGGCGCAGCGCGTCCACGGCCTGTCCATCGAGTTCCTGGCCGACAAGCCGCTGTTCGGCGACATCGTGGATGAGTTCCTGGCCTTCGTCGGCACCAGCCCGCTGATCATCCACAATGCCCAGTTCGACATGAAGTTCATCAATGCCGAACTGGTGCGCTGCGGCCGGGCGCCGCTGCCGATGGAACAGGCGGTCGACACCGTGCAGATGGCCCGCCGCAAGTTTCCCGGCGCGCCGGCCAGCCTGGACGCGCTATGCCGCCGCTTCGGCATCGACAACAGCTCGCGCACCTACCATGGCGCGCTGCTTGATGCCCAGTTGCTGGCCGAGGTCTATCTGGAGTTGGTGGGCGGCCGCGAGCCGGGTCTGGCGCTGGCCACCGGCGGCCGCGACGGCGACGGCGGGCGGACCATTCACATCGACCGCCCTTACCGCGCCCCCCGTTCCCACGCGGCGACACCGGAGGAACTGGCGGCCCATGCCGAGTTCATCGCCAAGCGTCTGAAAAAGCCGATCTGGCTGGAGCTGGAGCTGTCGTCGCCAGCCGCCGAGCCGACGGCCAGCGACGGGCAGCCGGCGTGACGCAGGGGATGGCGCCGCCGCCGCTGCGGGCGTGGCGCCGTCCCCTTTCTCAGTGATCGGACCCGTGCAGGATCTTGTCGCGCAGGCCGGTGTCGTAGTCGCGCCCGGCCTGGGTGAGGGTGATGGCGGTGGGAAAGAACGACCGCGCCAGACCCTTGCGCTCCAGCGCCTTCCACACCGCTTCGTTGCCGAGGCCGGTGGCATCGGCCGACGACACCACATAGCGCCCGAGATGGAAGTGGTTGCCGTGGGCGTGCGGGAACTGGCTGACCGTCGAATCGCCGGTCAGGGCGTCGATCATCGCCGTTTCCGGGTCGTTGGCCAGTTCCTGAAGCAGGGTCAGGGTTTTCAACTGCAAGGGGTTGAGCTTGAGCGGGTTCTGTTTCGGGGGCATCGCAATCCTCTGTTGATAGAAGCGGGCCGGCGCCGTCCCTGGCGGACGAACGCCGGCCCGGTCGGAAGGTCTCAAGCGCCCTTCATGGCGCCGAACTGACGTGCCGCGACGGTGAGCATGGCGAGGTCGATGCTGTCGGTGGCGCGCAGCTCCGCCATCAACTGATCGGCCCGCTCCACCGCCGGCAGCATGCCGCCGATCCACTGCTCCACTGCCTCGCCGGCATCGGCGCGCGGGCCGGCGACGGCGAGCACCGCCTCGGTCAGCTCGCGCTGGTCGCGGTACAGTTCCTCGATGATCGCCGCCACCGCCAGCTTCTGCCAATGGCTGCCGACCGCCAGCGGTTCCGCCACCGCCCGCAGCCAGCCGAGGCCGAAGCGGGCGCCCACCGCGAAGTAGTGGCGGGCGGCGTCGGTGACGTCATCGAGCCCGTGGCGGGCAGCGATGCGGGTGACATCGGGGGCGCTGGCCAGCAGGATCAGGTTGGCGACCCGCCGCGCCAGAGCCTCCGGCACGCCCTGGGCGGTGTAGTGGTCGGCGCGCGCCGCCACCTCGGCCACCACGTCGCCGGCCGCCGCCTCGGCGATGCGGTCCATCAGACGGTCCACCCCCGGCGACAGTTCGGCGATCACCGCCCCCATGTCGAGCGGCGCCGGGCACTGGCGCAGCACCCACAGGGTGCCCCGTTCAATGAGCCGGTTGGCCTCGATCAGCATGTCGATCTGCACGGTGGCGGGAACCTTGGCGTCCAGCGCCTCGATCTCGCTCCACAGGTCGCGCATGCGGAAGGCGTCGCGGGTGATGATGTAGGCCCGCGCGATGTCGGCCGCCTTCACACCCGTCTTCTCGGTGATCTGGGTGACGAAGGTGCCGCCGACGCGGTTGATCATGCTGTTGGTGGCGTGGGTGGCGATGATTTCCCGCCGCAGGCGGTGGCGGCAGATGGCATCGCGGTAACGATCCTGCAACGCCGTCGGGAAGTAGCGCACCAGGTCGTCCAGCAGCATGGGGTCGTCGGGCAGGTCGGAGGCGATGATCTCGTCGAACAGCCACAGCTTGGCATAGGGCATGAGCACGGCGATTTCCGGCCGCGTCAGGCCCTTCTTGGCGGCGAAGCGTTCCGCCACCGCCTCGTCGTCGGGCAGGAACTCGATGCCGCGGTCGAGCCGCCCGGCCCGTTCCAGCATCTTCATCAGGCGCTGGTGGTGGTCCAGGATGTCGACCCCGCGCGCCTCGGCCAGCGAGATGGCGGCGGTTTGCAGGTAGTTGTCGCGCAGGACCAGATCGCCCACTTCCTCGGTCATGTCGGCGAGGATCTGGTTGCGCTGCTTTTCGGTCATGTCACCGTCGGTGACGACGCCGTTGAGCAGGATCTTGATGTTCACCTCGTGGTCGGAGGTGTCGACGCCGGCCGAATTGTCGATGGCGTCGGTGTTGAGGCGCACGCCGGCCAGCGCCGCCTCGATGCGGCCGCGCTGGGTGCAGCCGAGGTTGGCGCCCTCGCCCACCACCCGGGCCCGCACGTCGCGGCCGTTGATGCGGATGGCGTCGTTGGCGCGGTCGCCGACCTCGGCGTTGTTCTCGCTGGCGGCCTTGATGTAGGTGCCGATGCCGCCGAACCACAGCAGGTCCACCTGGGCGCTCAGCAGCGCCTTCATCAACTCGTTGGGCGTCACCACGTCCTTGCCGATGCCGAGGGCGGCGCGGATTTCCGGTGTCAGCTGCACCGTTTTGGCGCGGCGTTCATAGATCATGCCGCCCGGCGACAGCACGCCCTTGTCGTAGTCGGCCCAGGTGGAGCGTGGCGTGTCGAACAGGCGCTTGCGCTCATGCCAGCTGGCTTCGGCGTCGGGGTTGGGGTCGACGAAGATGTGCTGGTGGTTGAAGGCGCCGATCAGGCGGATGTGCTTGGACAGCAGCATGCCGTTGCCGAACACGTCGCCCGACATGTCGCCGATGCCGACGCAGGTGAAGTCCTGGCTCTGGGTGTCGTGGCCGACCTCGCGGAAGTGCCGCTTCACCGCTTCCCAGGCGCCGCGGGCGGTGATGCCCATGGCCTTGTGGTCATAGCCCTTGGAGCCGCCGGAGGCGAAGGCGTCGCCGAGCCAGAAGCCGTAGTCGAGCGAGATGCCGTTGGCGATGTCGGAGAAGGTGGCGGTGCCCTTGTCGGCGGCGACGACCAGATAGGGGTCGTCGTCGTCGCGGCGCACCACGTCGGGCGGCGGCACCACCGTATCGCCCTTCAGGTTGTCGGTGATGTCGAGCAACCCGCGCATGAAGGTCTGGTAGCAGGCGATGCCTTCCGCCAGCTGGGCATCGCGGCCGCCTTCCGCCGGCGGCTGCTTGACAACGAAGCCGCCCTTGGAGCCCACCGGCACGATGACGGCGTTCTTCACCATCTGCGCCTTCAGCAGGCCGAGGATTTCGGTACGGAAATCCTCGCGCCGGTCGGACCAGCGCAGGCCGCCGCGGGCGACCTTGCCGCCGCGCAGATGGATGGCCTCCACCCGTGGGCTGTAGACCCACACCTCCACCCACGGGCGCGGCAGCGGCAGGTCTTCCACCTCGCGGCTGTTGAGCTTGAACGAGACATAGCCCTTCGGCCGGCCGTCGGCGGCGGTCTGGTAGTAGTTGGTGCGCAGGGTGGACCGGATGAGGTTGAGGTACCGCCGCAGGATGCGGTCCTCGTCCGGGTTGGCGACGTCGTCCAGCAGCTGCTGGATTTCCAGCACCAGGGCGCCGGCATTGGCGCCTTCGCCGCGCGGGTCGAACTGGGCGTGGAACAGCAGCACCAGCCGGCGGGTGATTTCCGGGTGCGACGCCAGCGCCTGCTCGATGTAGCTCTGGCTGAAGGTGAAGGCGGCCTGGCGCAGGTACTTGGCATAGGCGCGCAGCATGGTCACCTCGCGCCACGACAGGCCAGCGCCGATGACCAGACGGTTGAAGCCGTCGTTCTCGGCCTCGCCCTGCCACACCCGCTCGAACGCTTCCTGGAAGCGGTCGCGGGCGGTGCCGACGTCGATGGTGGAGCCGTCGGCGGCCGTCATCTCGAAATCATGCACCCACACGCTGCGGCGGCCGGCGCCGCCGTTGGCACCGGCCAGGGCATCCTCGCGGATGCGGATCTCGAACGGCACCTCGCCGAGCACGCGGAAGCCCATGTTCTCCAGCATGGGCAGGATGTCGGACAGCGACAGCGCCCGCTCGGCGCGGTAGATCTTGAACCGCACCTGATCTTCCGCCACCTCCACCGGGCGGTAGAGGTTCATGCCGAGCGGCCGGTTCTCGGCCAGCATGGTCTCGATGCGGTCGACGTCGGCCACCCCCGCCTGCACCGTGTAGCGTTCGCGGTAGAAACCGGGGAAGGCCTGGCCGTAGCGACGGAACAGCCGGGCGCCCTGCTCTTCGCCGCGGGCGGCGTAAAGGGCGTTTTCCAGGTGGTCGGACCACTGGCGGGCGGCATCGGCCAGCCGCGCCTCCACCTCCCGCAGGTCCACTTGCGGAAGCTGGAACGGCGTGGTGCGGATGATGAAATGCAGGCGGGCCAGTGGGCTGTCGATCACCTGGGTGTAGTAGGCGGTCATGGTGCCGCCGAAGGCCTTCTCCAGGATATCCTGGGCGGTCAGCCGCAGTTGGGTGTCGTAGCGGTCGCGCGGCACGAACACCAGGCAGGAGACGAACCGCTCGAACTCGTCGACGCGGGCGAACAGCGCCACCCGCTGGCGTTCCTGAAGGTGGAGGATGCCGAGCGCGGTTTCGAGAAGCTGCTCGTCCGACGACTGGAACAGCTCGTCGCGCGGCAGGTTCTCCAGGATGTTCATCAGCTTCTTGCCGTCATGACTGCGCGGCCGGAAGTTGGCGTTGCGCAGGATGCGGTCGATCTTCCGCCGCAGCACCGGCACGAACAGCGGACTGTTGGTGTAGACGTTGGAGGTGAACAGGCCGACGAACAGGTGCATGCCGACCACCCGGCCGGCGGCATCCAGCCGCTTGACGCCGATGACGTCCATCTGCACCGGCCGGTGAACGCGCGCCCGCTTGTTGGTCTTGGCGATGACCAGATAGGTCGGGCGCATGAGGAAGCCCTGCACGTCATGCGGCAGCTGGGCACCGTCGCCCAGTTCCTCGAACACCAGCTCGCCCCCATCGCGCAGGATGCCGAGCGCGGTGCTGCCATCGGCCTGCACGGCGGTGCCGCCGCCGGGGGTGTCGGCAAAGCTGTGGTCGCGGTAGCCGAGGAAGGTGAAGTGGTTTTCCGTCAGCCACTTGAGGAAATCGCAGACCTCGGAGTGATCCTCGGCAGTCAGCCCGGCGGGGGCGGCCGGCAGGTCGGCCATCACCGCCCGCATGCGCTCGTTCATGGCCGCCCAGTCGGTGACCGAGGCGCGCACCTGATCCAGCACCTGGCCAAGCTGCTCGGCGATGGCGGCCAGAACGGCGGCATCGCCCTGCTCGGTGATCTCGATGAGCATGATGGACTCGGCCTGGGCGGAGTCGTCCTCGCCGGATTCCAGCAGTTCGGTCACCCGCCCGGCGTCATCGCGGCGCAGGTGAACGATGGGGTGGATCACCAGATGAACCACCAGATCAAGCCGGTTCAGTTCCGCCGTCACCGAGTCGACCAGGAACGGCATGTCGTCGTTCACCAGCTCGACGATGGTGTGGTCGGAGGTCCAGCCGTTTTCCTCGAAATTGGGATTGTAGACGCGCACCTTGGGCTGGCCGGGCCGTCGCGAGCGGGCGAACTGCCACAGGCCCATGGCGGCGCCGTACAGGGCCTCCGGGTCCTTGTCGAGGATGTCGTCGGGCGGGACATGTCGGAACATGTGCCGCACGAACCGGCCGGCCGGTTCGGCCGCCTCGGGATCCAGCCGGTCGGAGATGAGGGTGACCACCCGGTCGATCAGCTCCGCCTTGAGCGATACCGCCCGCTGGGACATTTGGTTTTCCTCCAGGGAAGTTCGTTTCTTTGGGTTTTGCTCGGGCTTCCGCCCACAGCTTCGCGCCGTTGGCATTTTCTTTCAACAGCTTGCAGCGCGCGTCATGTCCGACTTTTTCGCACGCCGACGCGCGCCGCCCACCGGCCGTTGCGAAAGCCGGATGGAACACGCGGAACAACCTTGACGAAGGAAGGGACTCTCGCGACACTTTCGTCGTATATCCCAAAGGGGAAAGGCGGGGAAAATGGCGGAGCGGACCATGCACGACAGCCTGGAGCAGGCGCCGCAAGCCCGCTGGGCGGCCGAACTGCGGCCGGCGGTGGCGGCAGCGGAGGAAGCCGCGATGCTGGCCCGCCTGCCCGCCGACTTCGTGCAGACCCTGACCGTCGACCAGCGCCACATGCTGCGCCGGGCGCTGCCGGGCCAGCCGTGGAAACGCCATCCGGTGGATTTACGCTTCACGCTGCCGCTGTTTGGCCGGGGATATTATCTGACGGTTGTCGCCGGGTCGGAAAAGCGCGGCACCGAGCGGCGGCGCGACGATCGCGTCCGCCACCCGCTGCACACCCTCGGCAACCTGGTCTTCCTGATGGCGGTGGCGGCGCTGCTCTATGCGCTGGTGCTGACCGGCTTGTTCCTGGCGAAAGATTTGCCGCTGGGCTGAGGCGGCGGGAGCGCCGGAGGCGGTCGGACGCGCGCCCGTTCAGCCGGTCTCGCCGTCATGCAGGGTGGTGCCGGCACCGGCCCGCAGGTCGTGAATCTGGCAGTACTTGCCGCGCTTGGTCAGTTCCCGGCAGAGGATCGGGGCCAGGGACGGTTCACCCACCAGATACAGCCGCATGAAGTGCCCCTTGCCGGGAATGTCCACCTCGCGGGTCATGGTCTTGAAGTAAAGCACCCCCGGCCAGAAGTCGGCCAGCCGGTGCCAGTCCTTGGGCGCGTTGCCCGGCAGCTTGTAGGAGCCGAGGTGAACGGCGAAGGTGAGCGCCTCGGCCGAGGGGTCTTCCCCCTGCATGGGCATCTGCTGCGCCGTTGCCGGCACCGCCGCCCCCAGCATGAGCCCCGCCAGCATCGCCGCCGTCGCCAACCGTCTGGTCATGATCGCTGCCCCTCCGATCCGTTCCACCACAACCGTGGAACCGTCGGACCTTCATCGCCCATGGCGGGCGGAGCGTCAACCGGCGGAGAGGCGCGGACAAGCAGAAAAGCCGGTTCCATCGGGGAACCGGCTTTTCTGAAACTGGAGCGGGCGAAGGGATTCGAACCCTCGACCCCAACCTTGGCAAGGTTGTGCTCTACCCCTGAGCTACGCCCGCATTGAAGACGATCCGCCGGGGTGGGCGGCGTGGAGGGCACTATATACACCGCCGTGGCAGATGCAAGCCCCTTCCCCGCCGCTGGCGGATCGGCTGCCGAACCCTCGGCGGGGCCTGACACTTAAAGCGAAAGGCCGCTCCGTCGCCGGACCGGCCTTTCTGAAACTGGAGCGGGCGAAGGGATTCGAACCCTCGACCCCAACCTTGGCAAGGTTGTGCTCTACCCCTGAGCTACGCCCGCATCGTGAGGTATTGCCTTAACGTCTTGTCCCGCTTGAAGAATTCCACGGGGCCGGCGTCGCGGCGTGGAGGGCAATATACTCATCGCGCGATGCGATGCAAGCGGTTTTTTCAAAAAACCGTCGCACGGCCATGGACCTTGCGGCAAGGCCCGGAGTCGGCGGCGGTGGGGCGCGTTTGCCCTTGCCAGCGCGTCGCCATCGCGCCATTTACGTAGGCGAATTCGGACCTTCTTCCACAGGTGCGGCGGGTGCCCTGCCCTTCCTCAAGCCGGGCGCCGCGAGCCGCACCAGCACCTGCGGGGACGCGCGCGACATGAGCTTCATTCTCGACGACGGCATGGGCAAGCCGCAGCAGGCCGCCGGCGGTGGCGGCGATGCCGTCAAGGACACCACCGCCGCTACCTTCATGGCCGATGTCATCGAGCAGTCGCAGACCGTTCCGGTCATCGTCGATTTCTGGGCGCCGTGGTGCGGACCCTGCAAGACCCTCGGCCCGGCGCTGGAAAAGCTGGTGCGCCAGTCCGGCGGGCGGGTGAAGATGGTCAAGATCAACGTTGACGAGGACCAGCAACTGGCGGCGCAGTTCCGCATCCAGTCGATCCCGACCGTCTATGCCTTCAAGGACGGCCGCCCGGTGGACGGGTTCCAGGGCGCGCTGCCGGAAAGCCAGCTGAAGCAGTTCATCGAGCGGCTGGCCGGCGGCGGCGCCAATGTCATCGACGACGCCCTGGCCCAGGCCAAGGAACTGCTGGACGCCGGTCAGGCCGACGAGGCGGCGGCGCTCTACGAGCAGATCCTCGGCGAAGACCCGACCAATCCGCTTGCCCTGGCCGGCATCATGCGCTGCTACATGGCCATGGGCGAGGCCGATGCCGCCCGCGAGGTGCTGGGCCAGCTGCCGGCCGATATCCTGGCCCATGCCGAGGTGCAGAGCGTGAAGACGGCGCT
>JAEWWF010000346.1 GCA_023396465.1 Pseudomonadota bacterium | reverse complement strand
AGCTACAGCCGCTCGACGGACGAAGGACCGGATTATCCGTTGTGGTGGAGCGGTCCCGAGTATTACTACGCCCTTCCCAATGCCTTCGATCTGGCCGCCACCGGCCAGGCACCGAAGCCCGATCTGAACCCGCTCGACAGCCGGTTCGGCGGCGACGTGGTGCAGACCAGCGCCTATGCCGCCACCCGGCTGAAGCCGCTGGAATCGGTGTCGATCATCCTCGGCGGCCGCCTCACCAACTTCAAGGAACGCGAATGGACCCAGATGGGCGGGGCCGACAAGGTGCGGGTCACCAAGTCGGAGGAAACCGGGGTCTTCACGCCCTATGCCGGTGTGGTCGTCGACCTGACCGACACCATCTCGGTCTACGCCAGCTACACCGACATCTTCGATCCGCAGTCCAATGAGGATATCTCCGGCTCCACCCTGGCTCCGCTGGAGGGCGCGGCTTACGAAGCCGGCGTCAAGGGCGAGTTCTACGGCGGCCGCCTGAACACCTCCGCCGCCGTCTTCCAGGTGGAGCAGAGCAATTTCGCCGTCGCCATCCCGGGCGTGCTCAACCCCAACGGCAAGCAGGCCTACCGCTCGGAGGACGGCACCACCTCGCAGGGCTTCGAGCTGGAACTGTCCGGCGAAATCCTGCCCGACTGGCAGGTGGGCGGCGGCTACACCCGAACCATCGTCGAGGACAAGGACGGCAACGGCCTGCTCACCGACATCCCGGAGAACATGCTGAAACTGTTCACCACCTACCGGCTGCCGGGAGAATGGCGGGACGTGGTGGTCGGCGGCAACCTGCGCTGGCAGGGCGATGTGTATCAGGACGTTCTCGGCGGAAGCTGGCCGAACAACGACAAGCTGACCCAGGATTCGGTCACCATCCTCGATCTGATGGCCCGCTACGAGCTTGACCCCGTGACCCTGTCCCTCAACGTCAACAATGTTTTCGACCAGAAATACTACAGCGGCGTCACCACCATGGTTCGGTATGGACAGCCCCGCAGCGTCATGTTGACGGCCAAGTACAAGTTCTGAGCGAAGGACGCGCGGCGGGCGGGGCGATCATGCCGCCCTACCCGCCGCGCAGCGTCGCGTCGCCCCACAACAGGCCGGACCACCGCCACCAGCGCCCCCGAAGCATCGGCGGGCGCTTTTTCTATTCCGAACTCTACTTATTCAGAATCCTAAATAAAACAGCATATGAAATGCGAACACACCAAGTGCAGATATAATAAAAATTGGTGGAGAGGTGAGGAGGCAACGACTCCCTTGACAATCTAGAAATATGATGACATCTATTTAAAAATCAAATGGAACAGAAACCAGACCGCTCCGGCGCCGTGCCGTTGGAGCGGACGGGAACCTTTTGCTCCAACGGAACGAGGCGCCACCGCGCATGGAAAAACTGGTTGTCCGCAATCTTTACAAAATTTTCGGCCCAACCCCGGATCAGGCGCTCGATCTTCTGCGCCAGGGCCAAACCAAAGAGGACATCTTCGCCCGCACCGGCAACACCGTGGGCGTCAACGGCGCCAGTTTCAGCGTCAACGCCGGTGAGATTTTCGTCGTCATGGGCCTGTCCGGCTCCGGCAAGTCGACGCTGGTCCGCCTGCTCAACCGCCTGATCGAGCCGACCGCCGGCGAGGTTCTGGTGGACGGGCGCGACATCGCCAAGCTGTCGGTGGAGGATCTGCGCGACCTACGCCGCCGCGACATGAGCATGGTGTTCCAGTCCTTCGCCCTCATGCCCCACCTGACCGTCATCGACAACGCCGCCTTCGGCCTGGAGCTGGCGGGCGTCCCCAAGCCCGAGCGCCATGCCCGCGCCCTCGACGCCCTCGATCAGGTTGGTCTGGCGCCTTACGCCGACAGCTACCCCTCGGCGCTGTCGGGCGGCATGCAGCAGCGTGTCGGCCTCGCCCGCGCGCTTGCCGCCAATCCCTCCATCATGTTGATGGACGAGGCTTTTTCCGCCCTCGACCCGCTGATCCGCGCCGAGATGCAGGACGAGTTGGTCAAACTGCAAGCCGACAGCAACCGCACCATCATCTTCATTTCCCACGACCTCGACGAAGCCATGCGCATCGGCGACCGCATCGCCATCATGGAGGGCGGCCGCGTGGTGCAGGTGGGAACGCCGGATGAAATCCTGCGCAACCCGGCTGACGATTACGTGCGCTCCTTCTTCCGCGGCGTCGATGTCTCCAAGGTGCTCACCGCCGCCGACATCGCCCGGCGCGAACAGGTGACGGTCATCGACCGCGCCGATTTCGGCGTGCGCACCGCCCTGAAACGCCTTCAGGACCACGACCGCGACTATGGTTTCGTGGTCGACAAGCAGCGTCAGTTCCACGGCGTGGTCAGCGTCGAGACCCTGCGCGCCGCCATCAAGACCGAGGCCGAGCCGCGCTTCCGCCATGCCTTCGTCGTCGGCGTGACGCCGGTGGCGGCCGATACCCTGCTGAACGACCTGCTGGGCGCCGTCGCCGACAGCCCCATCGCCGTGCCGGTGGTGGATGCCGATGGCCGCTATGTCGGCGCCATCTCCAAGACCCGCCTTCTCCAGACACTGGACCGGGAGAGCTGACCCATGGCCGATCGCACCTTGCTCGATCCCTTCCAGGACGCCGTCATCCCCCTCGGCGACTGGGTGGAGAGCGCCCTTGACTGGATGGTCGGCAACTTCCGCCCCGTCTTCCAGGCCATCCGCTGGCCGGTGGACGGCGTGCTGTCGGGCATCGACGCCCTGCTGCAAGGCACCCCGGCGCTGGTCATGCTCGCCCTCATCGGCCTTATCGGCTGGCAGATCGCTGGCGGTCGGGTGGCCATCGGCGCCGTGCTCGGCATGGTCTTCGTCGGCCTCATCGGTGCCTGGGACGCCGCCATGACGACCCTGTCGCTGGTGCTGACCAGCGTTTTCTTCTGCGTGCTGATCGGCGTGCCGACCGGCATTTGGCTCGCCCGTAGCGATCGCGCCCAAAGCGCCCTGCGGCCGCTGCTCGACGCCATGCAGACACTGCCGGCCTTCGTCTATCTGGTGCCCATCGTCATGCTGTTCGGCATCGGCAACGTGCCGGGCGTGGTGGTGACCATCATCTTCGCCCTGCCGCCGCTGATCCGCCTCACCACCCTCGGCATCCGGCAGGTGCCCGCCGACGTGATCGAGGCCGCCACCAGCTTCGGCGCCAGCCCGCGCCAGCTGCTGGTCAAGGTGCAATTGCCATTGGCCATGCGCACCATCATGGCCGGCGTCAATCAGACCCTCATGCTGGCTCTGTCCATGGTGGTGATCGCCTCCATGATCG
>JAEWWF010000323.1 GCA_023396465.1 Pseudomonadota bacterium | reverse complement strand
GCATGGGACTGGGTGACGTTTCCCAGTCCGTGACCCCGAAGTTCGCCGTGCTGTCGCCCCCCCGCAACGGCGGCACCATCACGGCGCGCTATTTCATGCCGTGGAATTGTCACCCCACCATGGCGGTGACCGGGGCGCAGTGCCTGGCGTCGTGCGTGCTCACCCCGGGCACGGTCGCGGAAGGGCTTTTCACCGCCCCGGAAGGACATCCGGCGCTGGTGCTCATCGAACATCCAGGCGGGGTGATCGACGTGACCGTCGATTACGAGAACGGCCCGGACGGCTTCACCCTCAAGTCGGCCGGCCTGCTGCGGACGGCCCGCCTGCTCGCCAAGGGCGAGGTGATCGTGCCGGCGGAGGTCTGGGCAGGCCGATGAATATCCATATCCTCGACGACTGGGCGGACACGCTACGGCACCTACCCTGCTTCGATCGGCTGCGCGGGCACGATGTGACCGTCTGGACCGATCACGCCGAGGGCGCGGCGCTGGCGGCGCGGCTCGACGGGGCCGAGGCCCTCTGTCTGTTCCGTGAGCGGACTCCCGTCACGGCGGATCTGCTGCGGGCCCTACCGGGCCTGCGGCTGGTCTCCGGGCGGGGCGCCTGGCCGCATGTGGACGTGGCGGCCTGCACGGCCCAAGGCGTGGCCTTCACGTCGCGCAAGCCCGCCGAGGTTCCGAATCATGCGGCCGCGGAACTGACCTGGGCCTTGATCCTCGCCGCCTTGCGCGACCTGCCGCACCAGATGGCCAGCGCCAAGGCCGGGCTTTGGCAGGCCGGGGTCGGGCGCACCCTGCGGGGCAAGACCCTCGGCATCTATGGCCACGGCCGCATCGGGCGTCTGGTCGCCGGCTATGCGGCGGCGTTCGGCGCCCGGGTGATCTGGTGGGGATCGGAGGCCGGCCGGGCGCGGGCCGCCGCCGACGGCGGCGAGGTCGCCGCCAGCCGCGCCGCCTTCTTCGCGGAGGCCGACATCGTGACCCTGCATCTGCGCCTGACGCCAGACACCCAAGGCATCGTCACCGCCGATGACCTTGCCCTGATGTCCCCGCGATCGGTTCTGGTGAACACCGCCCGGGCCGGGTTGATTGCTCCCGGGGCATTGCGGGCGGCGCTGGAGGCTGGCCGCCCCGGCCGCGTCGCGCTCGATGTGTTCGATGTCGAACCGGTCCGGGCCGCCGACGATGCCATCTTATCCCACCCGCGCGTGATCGCGACGCCTCACATCGGGTTCGTCACCGAAGAGGAGTTCGATCTCCAATTCAGCGATGTGTTCGATCAGGTGAACGCCTTCGCGGCGGGAAAGCCCATTCATCTGGTCAATCCGGAGGTGCTTTCACCCTCAGCAGGCGCGCCGCCACCGGCGCCCCCAGGATGACGACGACGATCCGCGTCAGATGATGCAGGATGACAAAACCGAGGTCGGCGCCGGCCACCAGCGCCAAGACCGTCATCTCCGCCTGACCGCCGGGCGCGAAGGCCAGGAAGCCTTCCGCCGGCTGGGCGAGCCCCGTCAGGGTGACGATCTCGGTGAAGATCCCCGCCAGGACGGCCAACAGGACGACGAAGGCCAAGCCCGACAGGATGAAGCTGCGCAACTCCCGCAGCGTCACCCCCAGATATTGCACGCCGATGCCAATGCCGATGAACATTTGCGCCCCCAGGATCGCCTCGGCCGGGGGGCGGGCGTGGATCAGCCCGCTCAGGGACAAGACCGCCGTCACGATCATCGGGCCAAGGATGGAGGCGCCGAACAGGCCGATGCGCTCCCCCCCTTTCCATCCGATCACCGCCGCCGCCGCCATCAGGAGCAGCTCGACCGCCGGTAGGTCGCGGAGGGGCGCTCCGACCGCGCCGGTGAGGCTGGCGCCGTAAAGGCCGGTCAAGATCAGTGGCGCCACCGTCACGATGGCGAGAACCCGCGTCGCGTGAATGAGCGCCAGCGCCCGCACATTGGCGCCGGCCTCCTGCCCGAAGAGCACCATGTCCTGCAAGCCGCCGGGCATCGCCGCGTACCAGGCCGTGACCGGATCATATCCAAGCCGGCGGAAGAAAGGCACGCCGACCACCCCGATCACCGCCACATAGACCGGCACCAGCGCGACGCTGCCCACCATCTGCGGCACACGCGCCACCACCTCGGGCGTGATCGACGCCCCGACCGCGACGCCAAGGACGGTCCGCGCGAGCACGGAAACCGTCCCCATTCCCTTCAAGGGCGCCCCCGCGAGCGCGGCCACCAGGCAGGCCGCCATTGGTCCGAACAGAAAGGGCAGCGGCAGCCCCAGAAGGTGAAACACCGCCATCCCGAACCCCGCGAGGGCGAGGGTCAGCCCCCGTTTTGACATGTCGGACGACACACCAAATCTCCTTGTGCCGGTTTGTATCCAGATGTATACATCCGGATACAAACCGGCACAAGCGAGTTCGTTCGATGGCTGAAGACAGCGAAATTCCGCAAGGCCAGGCGGCTTACCGACGTCTTTTGGAAGAAATCCGCAGCGGCGCCCTGGCGCCGGGCACGCGCCTGCGCGAAACCGAGCTGGCGGAGCGGCTTGGCATCAGCCGCACGCCCGTGCGCGAGGCGATTCGCCAGTTGGAAGCGGATGGCCTGATCATCCACCTGCCCCGCCAAGGGGCTTCGATCCGCACCCTCGACCATGCGGAAATCGTCGAGCTTTACGAGATGCGGACGGTTCTGGAAGGAACCGCCGCCCGTCTGGCCGCACGGGCGGCTTCCGGCATCGAGCTTGCCGAATTGGCGGCCCTCAACAGCGAACTCGCCGCCGCCCCGGCCGGCCCCCAGGCACGGGAGCTGAACCGGCAGTTCCACCGCACGCTGTTCGATGCCGCCCGCAATCGCTTCCTGCTGAAGTCGATCAGCGCGCTGCAAAAGACCTTGCTGATTCTCGGCCCCAGCACCTTGACGGACCCCGACCGCGCGGCAGCGGCGGTGACCGAGCACGCCGCCGTGCTGGATGCCCTTGAGGCCCGCGACGCCGCAGGCGCAGAAGCGGCGATGCGTGCTCACGTCGAGGCCGCGCTCTCGGCCCGACTCCGTGGCATGCGGGGCCGCGAAATTCCGTTGGAGGACGAAGTATGAAAGACTGGCCCGACACATTCGATGTCGCCGTCGTCGGGGGCGGCAACGCGGCGCTCTGCGCCGCCATCACGGCCGCCAAGGCAGGCTGTCGTGTCCTGATCCTGGAGGGAGCCCCGAAACCTTATCGCGGTGGCAACTCCCGCCACACCCGCAATTTCCGCTGCATGCACAAGGGGCCCGCGTTTCCCCTGACCGGCTCCTACGAGGAAGAGGAATATTTCCACGACCTCATGCTGGTGACCAAGGGCAAGACCGATGAAGGGCTGGCCCGGCTGGCCATCCGCTCGTCCGAGGAGTGTCTGCCCTGGATGCAGGAGCACGGGGTGCGGTTCCAGCCATCCCTCTCCGGGACGCTCTCCCTGTCGCGCACCAACGCCTTTTTCCTGGGGGGCGGCAAGGCGCTGGTGAACGCCTATTACAACACGGCCACCAGCCTTGGGGTGAAGATCGCCTACGAGGCGCAGGTGAAACACGTCCACCTCGACGATACCCGCATCAGCCATCTGGAGGCGGAAATCGCCGGGACGCCGGTCACCGTGCGGGCCCGGGCTTTCGTCCTCGCCTCGGGCGGATTTCAAGCCGATGTCGAGTGGTTGGCCCGCGCCTGGGGGCCGGCGGCAAGGAATTTCCTGATCCGGGGCACGCCCTACAACCGGGGTGTCGTGCTGCGCGACATGCTGGATCAAGGGGCGGAATCCGTGGGCGATCCCACCCAATGCCACGCCGTCGCCATCGACGGCCGGGCGCCGAAATATGACGGCGGCATCGTCACCCGGCTTGACTGCGTGCCCTTCTCCATCGTGCTCAACAAGAATGGCGAGCGGTTTTACGACGAAGGCGAGGATGTTTGGCCCAAGCGGTATGCCATCTGGGGCCGGTTGGTCGCCGCGCAGCCCGATCAGGTCGGCTATGCCCTCATCGACGCCAAATCGATCGATCTCTTCATGCCCTCCGTTTTCCCCCCCGTGAAGGCCGACACCCTCGAAGACCTGGCGGTCAAGATGGGGCTCGATCCGGCCGCGGTGCGCCGCACCGTCGACGGCTTCAACGCCGCCTGTCGGCCCGGATCGTTCCACCCGACGGAGTTGGACGGGGTGCGGACGGAGGGCCTGGACATCCCGAAGACCAATTGGGCCCGGCCGCTGGATACGCCGCCCTTCTATGGCTACGAACTGCGCCCTGGCGTGACCTTCACCTATCTCGGGCTGAAGGTCGACGCCCATGCCCAGGTCCATGGCGCCACCGGCCCCATCCAAAACCTGTGGGCGGCGGGGGAGATCATGGCCGGGTCCATTCTTGGACAGGGCTATCTCGCCGGGTTCGGCATGACGATCGGAACAGTGTTCGGACGTATCGCGGGCAAGGAGGCCGCCGCCCATGTCGCTTGACACCACCGTCGCGTTCGACGAGGCGCGCCGGCAGATCGAGATCTGCAACGCCTGCCGCTACTGTGAAGGCTTCTGCTCGGTCTTTCCGGCGATGACCCGTCAGAAAGCCTTTTCCGAAGGCGACCTGACGCAGTTGGCCAACCTCTGCCATAATTGCCGAGGCTGTTACTATTCGTGCCAATACACCGCGCCGCACGAATTCGCCCTCAACATACCGGCGGCTCTGGCCGAGGTGCGGGTGGAAAGCTGGGAGCGCCTGGCCCGCCCCCGCGCCCTGGCGCGGCTGTTCCAACCCCATGGCGTCGCCATGGCCGGCCTTCTGATCGTCGCGCTGACCTTCTTCTTTTGGGCCCTGGCCGCCCTGCGCCCCGAGAGCGGCGCCGGGTTCTACGCCCATCTGGCCCATAACACGCTCATCGCGATCTTCGTTCCGGCCTTCCTCCTCCCCTTGGCGCTGATCGCCCTTGCCGTTCGGGACTATTGGCGCGAGGTCGGCGGCGGACGGGTGCGGCTTTCGCATCTCCTGCGCGCCTTCGACAGCGCGGCCCGGATGAAGAACCTCTCCGGTGGCCATGGCGAGGGCTGCAACTTCGAGGTGGGCGATCGGTTCAGCGACCGCCGGCGCGTTTTCCACCAGCTGATGATGTATGGCTTCCTTCTGTGCTTCGCCGCAACCGCCAGCGGAACGGTGATGCATTACGCCCTGGGCTGGGAGGCGCCCTATCCCCTGTGGTCCCTGCCCAAGCTTTTGGGCGTGCCCGGGGGGCTGATGATGGTGGCGGGCGCCGTCGGCCTGGGTTGGCTGAAGCTGAAGGCCGACCCCAGCCTTGGCGCGGCGCGGGTGTGGGGGGGCGAGATGGCTTTCATCCTGCTCCTGGGGGCCGTCGCCTTGACCGGCCTCACCCTTTACGCGGCCACCGGCACGCCCCTCGTCGGCGCCTTGCTGGCGATCCATTTGGCGACGGTGGCGGTCCTGTTCCTGCTGATGCCGTTCTCCAAGATGGTTCACGGGTTCTTCCGCCTCGCGGCGCTGATCGCCGAGGCAGGCAAGCCCGAGCCCGCGGGCGGCGGCGAGTAGCGCCCTCGCCCGTCGCTCGAGATGGTTTGGCGGCTGAAACACCCGTGACCCTGGCGCGTTTCAGCCGCCACCCTGGCGGCCCCCATCACACCGGATCAGGCGTCGGTTTCTAGGGCGAGCAGGAGATGAT
>JAEWWF010000396.1 GCA_023396465.1 Pseudomonadota bacterium | reverse complement strand
CCGCTGGTCTGTGCCCGCGCCAGTTCCGCCGCCGCTGCCTGCTTGCCACCGGCCTGCCGCCCAAGACCCTGGCGCGGGTGCTGCGACTGCAACGGCTGCTGCCGGCCCTGCGCCTTGGCCAGCCGATGGCGGCGGTGGCGGCCCTGGCCGGTTTCGCCGATCAGGCCCACATGGCCCGCGACCTGCGTGCCCTCACCGGTCTTACCCCCACCGCCCTGGCGGCGGAGGCCCGCCGCGTCCGCTTTGTTCAAGACGCCGGCTGACCGCCCCGCCACAGTGGCCGCCCCAGCCTCCCCTCTCCCATCGGAGCCCCCGGCCATGTCCATTCTCGCCCTCAGCCCCACCCTGACGGTTGCCGACGTGGCCACCGCCCGCGCCTTCTACGAGCGTCACTTCGCCGCCGTCGCGGTCTTCGACTGCGGCTGGTACGTGGTTCTCCGCCTGGGCATCGACGGCGCCCCCGAACTCTGCCTGAAAGCGGCCGAGGACCGCGAGCCGGTGGCCAACGGCAACGGCTTCGCCCTCAACCTGAAGGTGGCCGACGCCGATGACTGGCATCGCCGGCTGGTGGAGGATGGCGGTTTGAAGACGCTAATGCCGCTGGACGACCACCCCTGGGGGGATCGCGGCTTCGCCGTCGCCGATCCGCAGGGGGTGACGCTCTATGTCCATGCGCCGATCCCGCCCAGCGCCGAATTCCAGGCTTTCTTCACCGGCGCATGAAGACGGGGTGAGGGCGAAAGTCCGCCGCTGCGGTCTGGCTTTCGCCGGTCAGAACCGCGGCGGACCAAGACGCTCCAGGCGCCGCCGGTTCTCGGCGGCGGAGCGCAAAGCCTGACCGAACAGGCCCGGCCGCGCCGGCAGGACGGCGGCCGCCGTGGTCGCCCGCGGACCGATGTGGACCGGGCCGGTGACGATGATGAGACGATTGATGGTGATGATCGGCGCTGCCTCGGACGGCGAGGTCTTGGCGGCGGCATTGTCGTTGCTGCCGAGCGCCTGTCGCAAGATATCGTCGATGATCGCCTGACGGTCCATGCGCCACCTCCCGTTCGCCCGTCAGGATGCCAGCCGCAGGAAGCGGGCGACAAGATCCTCCGACGGCTCGCGCACTCCATCGCCGGCCGCCTCCCGCTCCAGGGTGAGCATGTAGATTTCCTTGATCAAAAGCGCCTTCTTGCCGGCGTCCAGCGCATTTGCGCGTTCCATGAGTGCCCGCTCCACGCGGTCGAGGCACAGCCGCAAGAGATCCTCGTCGAGGCCGCCGCTCGGCTGGCGCTGCATGCCCCCCTCGCCGAGCAGCAGCCAATGCAGATCGACGCCTTGCCCCGCCAGGGCCGCCAGCACGCCCGCACCGGGCAACGTGCGGCCGCCCTCGTAATCGGCCCAGGCGCGTTGCGAGGCACCGACCGTGGCCGCCATCTCCTTCTGGCTGAGCTTTCGCGTCTCACGCAGGCCGCGAAGGCGATCTGGCACGCCCGATACGGCGGCAGTCATCGCACTGCCTCCGACGCCCGCCACCAGAAAGGCGGCAGCGCACGGCCACCGACAGCCGGCCGCATTTTCCGCTTGCCGCAAGCGCAAAACTGCATCATCTTTACCCGCCACAAGCAATAGTCCCGGCGAGAGTCCCTCCCCGCCGCCCCCGGCACGGATGGTTGCCGAACCCGACTATAGTCGCACGCGCGGTCCCGGTCACCGCCGAAGGAGGTTTTCATTGCCTTGGCACGAGCAGCGGCCTCGGCGCCGTGCCCTTCTCTCCTGGCGGACACCGCCCGGGAGGGAGCAAAGGGGCTGGTGGGGCATCCCACCGTCAGCCCTCCGGCGGCGGCGCCTCATCCCGTCCTTCGGCCACCTCCAGCAGGCGTTCCAGGCTGGCCTCCATCATCCTTTGACCGCCGCACATGGGGCGGAAGAAACGGGCATCCACCGCCTGCACCAGAGGCACCGCCTCGGCCACCAGCCGGGCGCCCTCGGCGGTCAGCGCCGGTGTCTTGGCACGCGGATCGCGCCCCTTCAGGCGAATGACAAGGCCCCGCTTTTCCAGCCCGCGCAGAATCTGCGACATGGTGTTGGGGTCAAGCCGCACATGCCGGCCAAGCGCGGCTTGGCTGAGCGGACTGCCGTCACGGCACAGCCAGCCGATGCCCGCCATGGTGACGAATTGCGGATGCGTCAGACCGAGCGGCGCCAGAGCCGCCTCGACCTGACGCCGCCATGTGGTGCTGACCAGCCACAGCAGGAAGCCGGGACTATCCTCCGGCGCCGCATAGCTCGCAGCCGGGTCCACCTGGGCGGAAGTCTGTATGTCGTAGGTCATGGCCGGCACGATACACCGATCCTGGGCCAAATTGTGACCAATTTACTCCCCTGCGCCATTGGAGGGAGAGGCATCCGGGGCATCGTGGCGGCGCTCCAGGTGCTTCAATCTTGCCGGGCGTTTCGCCAGGCCAACAACTGCGGCCACAGGCGTCGATTGCACCATAAGTAAATCTTCCACCTGAAGCCACTTTATCTTGCAGATCGCCACACGCACAGAATGCAATCAAAGTCCTCATGGCTTCCATGCAAGTCAAAATGACGCTATTCCCTTGCCCCTTCCCGCTGCCAACGGCTAGACTCTGCATAAACAATCCTGAGGTGAACAAAACACCATGTACGACGCCTTCGAGTGGGATGCCGGACGCAGCCGCGCCAACGCCGCTGTCCATGGCATTGATCTGGAAAGCGCGGCAACGATCTTCGATGGCCCCGTGCTGGCCCGCCCGGACGAGCGGGCGGCCTATGGCGAGCGGCGCTTCATCGGCGTTGGTGCCAGTCAAGGGGTCGAACTGACCATCGTTTTCACGGTCCGCTCACCTCGACTTTGCAGAATCGTCTCGGCACGGAGGGCTCATGGCCGCGAGCGGGAAGCGTATCACCAAGCTGTCGCGCACAGCGCTGCGCGCGGATAAAAGCACCTTGCGGTCACTGACCGGCCGCAGCGACAACGAGATCGAGGCCGATATCGCCGCCGATCCCTTGGCCGCCCCTGTCATCGCCGGTGACGGCTGGCGGGGCGCCGAACTCATCCATCCGGACACCACGGTGGTGGTGGCGCTGCGCCTCGACCGCGCCCTCATCGACTTCTTCAAGGACCAGGGGACCAGCATGGAGGCCGCCATGACCGCGGCGCTCCGCGCCTGGGCCGAAGGCCGCCGCTGACGACCAAGCGGAGCGAAGCAGGATTGGGCGCCGGTCCAGCCCTCCACCGCCCGCCCCCGGCCTTGTCGGACATTCGGATGTTGCGTCAAGCGGGGCTCCCGAGTTCTTAAAATTTCACGCTTTTGCAGCGTTGTCCCCCTCTTTATGGTTTGCCCCTGCGCGGCTTTGGGGTATGTGGTCGTTTGCGCAGGCCCGGCCCCGGCTGATACACTGACGGCGCCCGAATGCCTGCATCCTCGGCGGAGGCCCCCGCCCCACTCGGGGGGCTCCCGCCGCCGTCGACGGCGCGCCGGCTCGCGGCCGCGCCACGGAGCAACGTCAGGCAGGAACGGTCGGACACGAGGATGAGCGACGACACTCTCACCCTGGCGGGTGACTTCCCCGCCGCCACCAAGGACTTGTGGCTCGCGGCTGTCGAGAAGGTGCTGAAGGGCGCCCCCTTCGACAAGAAGATGCTCACCAAGACCTATGAGGGCATCACGCTGCAACCGCTCTACACCGGGGCGGATTGGGCGGCGGAGGGTGATCCCTCGGGTCTGCCGGGCTTCGCGCCCTTCACCCGTGGCGCCACCGCCGCCGGCACCCGCGCCGCCGGCTGGGACATCCGTCAGTTGCACACCCACCCGGACCCGGCCGCCGTCAACAAGGCGGTGCTGACCGACCTGGAACGCGGCGCCTCGTCCGTCACCCTGCGCCTGGACGAAGCCGCCCGCCGCGGCGACGATGCCGACGCCGCCACCAACCTTGCCGGCCTCGGCGGGCTGATGGCCTATACCGCCGCCGACTTCGACGTCGCCCTGACCGGCGTCTATGAAGACCTCGCCACCGTCGCCCTGGAGGCCGGCGCCGCCTTCCTGCCGGCCGCCGCCCTGCTGGCCGCCCACTGGCAGGTGAAGGGCCTCGACCGCACCGCCGTGCGTGCCGCCTTCAACGCCGACCCGCTGGGCTGGCTGGCCGCCACCGGCGAGCTGCCGGGCGGCGCCGAGGTGCAGCTGAAGGC
>JAEWWF010000344.1 GCA_023396465.1 Pseudomonadota bacterium | reverse complement strand
CCCGGTCGATTACAACACCCAGCCCTTCGCCGACTTCCGCGACTTCGACGCCAAGGCTTACTTCGTGCCCGATCCGGTCTATCCGGTGCTGTCGTCGCGCGGCTGCTACTGGCGGCGCTGCACCTTCTGCAACCACTTCGCGTCCTACGCCGGCACCTACAAGACGCAGGCCATCGACCGCGTGGTGGCGGAGATGAAGCACCTTCAGGAAACCCTCGGCGCCAAGCTGTTCACCTTCGTCGACGAGATGATCTCGGCCAAGCGGTTCTGGAAGATCAGCACCGAAATCCTGGCCCAGGGCCTCGACGTGCATTACTACGCCCTCGCCAAGCCGACCCGCGACTTCACCCCCGACATCCTGGAGAAGATGCACGAAGCCGGCTGCCGCGCCGTCTATTGGGGCCTGGAAAGCGGCTCCGAACGGCTGCTGGCGCTGATGGACAAGGGCAACGACGCCGAAGGCTCGGAAATCGTGCTGCGGCGGTCGTCGGAGGCGGGCATCCGCAACCACTGCTTCATGATCATCGGCTTCCCCACCGAAACCCGCGACGACCTGCGCGACACGCTCGCCTTCATGCATCGCAACAGCCCTTACGTCGACCAGATCCTGGCCGGCCATTTCGTGCTGGAGCCGGGCACGCCGATCCACGACCGGCCGCGGGAGTTCGGCATGCGCAAGGTCTATTACCGGCGGTCGCTGTGTGGCGGCTTCCTGGTGGGGTTCGAGCCGGACGGCTGGATCGGCCAGCAGACAGCGGCCCGCTATGCGGAAATCCTGCGCGATCACTTCTTCGATCTGTTCAGCCCGCGCGGCCGCTATTTCGGCACCCCGCGCGAACATATCGTCGCCGTCTACGCCGAGGAACCCAAGGGCGCCCCGCGCCCCGACAAGCGCCTGCCAAGCGTGGCGGAGCTGGAGCGCATGCTGGACGACCCGCGCCAAGTGCCGCAGGTGAAGACCTTCGATCTCCAGCCCGTGTGGTGACGCGGGCGGTGGTTGTGCCGCCGCCGCGCCGCCCCCATCTCCTGCCGACGTGATCTTACAACAGACAGGAGAGACATGATGGATGTGCGGCGCATGCTGGAGGGAGTTCTCGGCTCCGGCGGCACGGCGGGGCTGGAAAAGAACGTGCGGCACATGCTTGGCAGCGGCGGCGCCTCCGGCGGCGGTGGTTCCGGCTTCGGCGGCGGCATGCTCGGCGGGGCGGCGGCGGGTGGGCTGCTATCGCTGGTGCTCGGCAGCAAGAAGGGCCGCAAGATGGGCGGCAAGGCGCTGAAGTACGGCGGCGCCGCCTTGCTCGCCGGCCTTGCCTGGAAAGCCTGGCGCGATTGGAAGGCGGGACAGCCGGCGCAAGGGGCGCCGCTGGCCGACATGGCGGCGGCGCCGCCGGCCCACAGCGGTTTCGCGTTGGACGAGGAGCGCGATGCCGGCGGGGCTGATTTCCGCCTCGCCCTGGTGCGCGCCATGATCGCCGCCGCCAAGTGCGACGGCCACATCGACGCCGACGAACACGCCCGCATCACCGCCGCCATCACCGATCAGGGCCTGACGGCGGAGGAAAAGGGCTTCCTGCTCGACGCCTTCACCACCGACGCCGATCCCATGGCCGTTGCCCGCCTTGCCCGCACCCAGGAGCAGGGGGCGGAGTTGTACGTTGCCTCCCGCCTCGCCATTGACCCCGACGTGCCGGCCGAACACCAGTACCTGCAGCGCCTGGGCGGCGCCCTCGGTCTGCCGGGCGGGCTGATGGCCCAACTGGATGCCAAGGTGGAAGCGGCACGGGCCGAGGCGGCTGGGCTGTAGGCCCTACGTCACCAGCTTCAACAGGCCGAACACCCGCGCCATGGCGCTGCGGATGGATTGTGCCTGCGCCGCCGCCGGAGCCGCGACCGCGCCATCGCCGAGCGACTGCTGCAACCGGCGGCGGCGTTCGGCGGTGATGGTGGAAATGGCTTCCGTCAGGGCCGGACGCGCCTCCAGCAGCGGCGCCAGGGCATCACGGCCGACCTCCCAGGCGATGCTATCGGTCAGCGCCCGCACGGTGGCGCTACGCGGTTCGCCGGTCAGCATGGCCATTTCGCCAATCAGGTCGCCCGGCGTGACATGACCCACGACACGGCCGTCCACCAGCGCCTCCAGGAAGCCCTCCGCGACCACATGCAGGACATCGCCGGTATCGCCCTGGCGGATCACCGCCTCGCCGGGGGCGAAGTGGTGGCGGGTGGCGCGGGCGGCGAGTTCGGCAAGTTCGGCGTCGGTCAGCGGCTCGAACAGCGCCACCCGGCGCAGCACCGCCACCGCGTCCTCGTCCGGACGCCCGCCGTTGCCGTCGATGACGATGCGGCGGCTGGTGGCGATACCAATGCCGGCGGCGTAGAGGTGGCGCAGCACCGTGCGCAAAACCTGATCGCGGGCGACGCCAATGGGGCTTCGGCGGTGGTCGTGCTGGAACACGCAACGCCAGGTGACGCCATCCCCGGTCACCGCCATCGCCTCCACCCGCACCGGCTCGCATACCGGGCCACCGTTCGACGCGGCATCGTGCAGGGCGGCTTCCAGCACCCGGCTGGTGCGGGCCGGACTGATGCCGCTCTCCACCGGCACTTCCACCGACAGCTGAGAGGTGGTCTGGGGCTGAGCCACGTTGATGACGACGGCCTCGGAAATCTCGCGGTTGGGGATGATGGCGACGGAGTTTTCCACCGTCAGCACCCGCACCGCCCGCCAGGAAATTTCCTGCACCGCCCCCAAGACCTCGGTGCCGCGGATGCGGACGTGAATGCGCTCGCCGATCTGGAACGGACGCTCCAGGTTGATGGCGAGACCCATGAACAGGTCGAGGATGATGCTGCGCAGGGCGAAGCCGAGCACGATGCCGATGACGCCGGAAAAGGCCGCCAGCCCGGCCAGCAGATCCTTGCCGAACAAGGTGCCGAGCAGGCCGCCGAAAGTGACGAGATAAACCGTGCCGGTGGCGATCTGCACCAGGACCTTCGGCGCCGTCCCGTCGCGGCGCGCGGCCAGCCGACGCCAGGCATGGTGGCGGATGGTGCGGGCGACGGCCCAGCCGCCGCTGATCCATAGCGCCACCACCAACAGCGTGTGACGGTGGCGGCCGAACCACGCCGCCAGGTCGTGGTCCACGGTGGACAGATCGACCCCATCGGCCACCAGCAGCCCGCCGATCACCACCAGCGGCAGGAACGTCACCGCAAGTCTGCCCAGCCGATGTCCCATGATGGCGACACGTCTCCCGATCCAAGGCTCAGCCCCAAGCCGTCAGCATAGCCGAGCTCCCGCAAAGATGAAGCACCTTGCGAGTCGGCCGCCACCGCTGCCCGCCCGCCCGCCTTGACGCCCGGCCCCCCGGCGATTATGTCCTGACCCTTCGGAAACCGCTGGTATCTCGCACGCCATGGCCCTGCTTCCCATCCTCGTCGCCCCCGATCCGCGCCTGAAGCTCAAGGCCAAGCCCGTGGAGACGGTCGACGCCGCCGTCGCCCGGCTGATGGACGACATGCTGGAGACCATGTACGCCGCCCCCGGCATCGGCCTCGCCGCGCCGCAAGTGGGGGTGTCGCTGCGGGTGATCGTGGTCGACGTGTCGCCGGAGGGGGAGCGCACCCCCCTGCGCATGGCCAACCCGGACATCATCTGGGCCAGCGACGAGGTGCGCCCCTACGAGGAAGGCTGCCTGTCGCTGCCCGAGCAGTATGACGAGGTGGAGCGGCCGGCGCGCATCACCGTGCGCTACCTCGACCATCAGAACGAGGTGCGGGAACTGGAGGCCGACGGCCTGCTCGCCACCTGCATCCAGCACGAGATCGACCACCTGGACGGCCGCCTGTTCGTCGATCACCTGTCGTCGCTGCGCCGGAACATGATCCTGCGCAAGCTGACCAAGATGAAGAAGGCCGATCCATTGCTCGGCCAGCCGAAGGAAACCGTCGCCGCCCGCTGAGGCTGGCGTCGGAACAGGGGGATCATTCACCATGCGCGTCGTTTTCATGGGAACGCCGGACTTTTCGGTGCCGGTGCTGGAGGCGCTCGCCGCCCGGCACGAGGTCGCCTGTGTCTACAGCCAGCCGCCGCGCCCCGCCGGCCGCGGCCAGAAGGAACGGCCGGGGCCGGTCCACGCCCGGGCGCTGGAACTGGGCATCCCGGTCCGCACCCCCACCTCGCTGCGCACCGAAGAAGCGCAGGCGGAGTTCGACGACCTGGATGCCGACGTGGCGGTGGTGGCGGCCTACGGCCTGATCCTGCCGGAACCGATCCTGGAAAGCCCCAAGCTCGGCTGCCTCAACGTTCATGCCAGCCTGCTGCCGCGCTGGCGCGGCGCCGCCCCCATCCAGCGCGCCATCATGGCCGGCGACACGGTGACCGGCGTCACCATCATGGAGATGGAGCTGGGGCTGGATACCGGCCCCATGCTCATCCGCCGCGAGGTGCCGATCACCGACGAAACCACGGCGCAGGAGCTGCACGACACCCTGTCGCAGGTGGGCGCGGCGCTGATGGTGGAAGCGCTCAACCTCATCCTGGAGGGCGAGCTTGACGGCGAGGAACAGCCGGAAGAGGGCGTCACTTACGCCAAGAAGATCGACAAGGACGAAGCCCGCATCGACTTCGCGCGCCCGGCCGGGCAGGTGCTGCGCCACATCCACGGCCTGTCGCCCTTCCCCGGCGCCTGGTGCGAAGTGGACGGCGAGCGCCTGAAGATACTGACCTGCCGCGCCGAGGACGGCCGCACCGGGGCCGAGCCCGGCACGGTGCTTGACGACGACCTGCTGATCGCCTGCGCCAACGGCACCGCCCTGCGGCCACTGCTATTGCAGCGGGCCGGCAAAGGGGCGCTGGAGCGCGATGCCCTGCTGCGCGGCTTCCGCATCACCGCCGGCAGCCGCCTCGGCTGATAGGTGAGTTTAAGCTGCCCTCAGGCGCCGGGCGGCCGCTCCTCGCGGCCTTGGCTCTCGCCGCATAAGCGGCGGCGCGCGGTCGCGCTTGCCAAGCTGTCATGAGACAGCTTGGTATCAGCCTGGCTTGATCGGATCCGATCAAGCCAGGCCCCTTAGTCGCCGGGCGGCCGCTGCTCGCGGCCTTGGCTCTTGCCGCAGGAGCGGCGGCGCGCGGTCGCGCTTGCCAAGCTGCCATGAGGTGCCCTCATGGCAGCTTGGGTATGCCCCTTCGCACCGACCGCACAGCAAAAAGCCCCGCGACCGGCGCTCGGTCGCGGGGCTTTTCGTGTGCCGGTGCCGGCGGCCGAACGATCAGTCGGCCGATTCGGAGACGGCGGCGGCCAGGGTGTTGGTGCGGCCGACGGCGGCGTCGTAGTCGGCGATCAGCGCCTTGCAGACCTCGCCCGGGGTGAAGGTGTAATCGCCGATCTGGCGCACTGGAGTGACTTCCGCCGCCGTGCCGGTCAGGAAGCATTCCTGCGCCTTGGCCATTTCTTCCGGCATGATGACCCGCTCGATGACGGTGTAACCGCGCTTCTTCGCAAGCTCGATGACCGTGCGGCGGGTGATGCCGTCCAGGAAGCAATCGGGCGTCGGGGTGTGGATCTCGCCGTTCATGACGAAGAACACGTTGGCGCCGGTCGCTTCCGCCACCTGGCCGCGCCAGTCGAGCAGCAGGGCGTCGTCGAAGCCCAGGTTCTCGGCCTTGTGCTTGGACAGGGTGCAGATCATGTAGAGGCCGGCGGCCTTGGACTTGACCGGCGCGGTGCGCGGGTCGGGGCGGCGCCAGTCGGACAGCATGAGGCGGATGCCGGCGAGGCGGGCTTCCGGCGAGAAATAGCTCGGCCACGGCCAGCAGGCGATGGCGACGTGGATCTTGGTCTGCTGCGCCGCCACGCCCATCATTTCCGACCCGCGCCACGCCACCGGACGGACATAGCCGTCGACGATGTTGTTGGCCTTCACGGTCGCCAGGGTGGCTTCGTCCAGTTCGGCGGCGGTGTAGGGCACGTCGAAGCCCAGTTCCTTGCCGGAGGCGATGAGGCGCTCGGAGTGCTCCGTCAGCTTGAAGACCTTGCCGTTGTACACACGCTCCCCTTCAAACACGCAGCTGGCGTAGTGCAGCGCGTGGCTGAGGACGTGCAGCTTGGCATCGCGCCAGTCAACCATCTGGCCGTCGTACCAGATCAGCCCGTCGCGGTCGTCGAAGGAGGGCACCGACATGTTCATCGCCTCTGAGGTGGAGAAAAGTTGCCGAAACTCGGTTCTCGTGGGTAACATCATTCCGTCATATATGTCAATATGACTGTCCCAGTAGGGCTGTGCCATACTGGGACATGATGTCATCCTCATCCTAACCATAGCCGAGCCTCAGCCGCCATATGTCCGATATCAAATCCGGGGCGAACCTGCTCTTCCTGCGTGAAGAGGAACTGCGCCTGGGCATCGAACTGCTGTTCTTCGCCTACCGCGACTTCACCGGCGAGGCGGATGCCATGCTCGCGCGCCACGGCTTCGGCCGCGCCCATCACCGGGTGATCTACTTCGTCGGCCGCCATCCCGGCATGAGTGTGAGCGACCTGCTGACCATCCTGAAGATCACCAAGCAAAGCCTGTCGCGGGTGCTGAGCCAATTGGTGAAGGACGGGTTCATCATCCAGCGCCAGGGCGTGCGCGACCGCCGCCAGCGGCTGCTGGAACTGACCGAGAAGGGCATCGAGTTGGAACGCCAACTGACCGAGCGCCAGCGCCGCCGCATCGCCCGTGCCTACCGCGAGGCCGGACCGGGGGCGGTGGAAGGCTTCCGCCGCGTGCTGGCCGGCATGACCGACGAGCCCGACCGCTCCCGCTTCCTGGCCGGTGTCGCCGGCCCCGGCCGTCGGGCCGGCGGCGGCAGCGGCGGCGCACGCTGACGCGGGGGCGACGGTGAGCGAGGACGCCCCCCACATCCTGGTGGTCGACGACGACGAACGGCTGCGCAAGCTGCTGCGCAAATACCTCTCGGACAACGGCTATCTCGTCACCGCCGCGGTTGATGCGGAGGAGGCGCGGCGGCAACTGGCGGTGATGGAATTCGACCTCGTGGTGCTCGACGTCATGATGCCGGGCGAGACCGGCTTCGAGCTGGCCCGCGCCCTGCGCGACGACGGACAGGCGGTGCCCATCCTCATGCTCACCGCCATGGGCGAGACGGAAGACCGCATCCAGGGCCTGGAAACCGGCGCCGACGACTATCTCGCCAAGCCGTTCGAGCCGCGCGAACTGCTGTTGCGCATGGCCGCCATCCTGCGCCGCTCCGCCCAGCCACAGCCCCTGGCACCAGACGCGGCCAGTTTGCGGGCGGCCGAGGCATCGGCGGCGGTCGAGCTGCGGTTCGGCCAGATCGTCTACGACCGCAAGCGGGAAGAGCTTGCCCGCGACGGTGTGCGCATCCATCTGACCACGGCGGAGGCGGCGCTGCTGAAAGTGCTGGCCGATCACCCGCACGAGGTGCTGAGCCGCGACGATCTGGCGGCGGCCACCGGCGCCCTCGGCAACCAGCGCAGCGTCGATGTCCAGGTCACCCGCCTGCGCAAGAAGCTGGAGGACGACGCCCGCCTGCCGCGTTACCTTCAGACCGTGCGCGGCAAGGGCTACCTGCTCCGGCCGGATTGACCCAGCGGCGCGTCTGAACCCGGAACCCGTCATGAAGTTCACCGCCCTCCGCCGTCTGTTGCCGCCCCCGTCCGTCCTTCGGCCGGCGGAGCGGCGGGAGTCTCCGCCGGGCTGGTGGCGACTGCCCCTGCACCTCGGCACCCCGGCGTTCCTCAAGAGCCTAGCCCCCCGCAGCCTGATGGGTCGGTCGCTGCTCATCATCATCACGCCGCTGGTGATGACCCAGGTGGTGGCGGCCATCATCTTCTACGACAACCACTGGAGCACCATGCTGCGGCGGCTGACCGGCGCCATCGCCGGCGAGATCGCCATGGTCACCGACATGCTGAGGCACGAGCCGGAGCTGGCGGAGCGGCAATGGCTGCTGGAGACCGCCCGCCTGCGCCTGCATCTGGAACTGCGGGTGCTGGACGGGGAAATCCTGCCCAACCGGCCGCCCATCCTCGGCACCAGCCAGATGGAGGAGGCGCTGGCCTCGGCGCTGGAAAATCAGGTGAAGCGGCCCTTCGTCATCGACGCCGACAGCCTGGACGACCGGGTGGAGATCCTGGTGCAACTGCCCGAAGGGGTGCTGGAGGTGCTGGCACCGCGCAAGCGCCTGTTCTCCTCCACCACCTATATCTTCGTGCTGTGGATGGTCGGCACCTCCATGCTGCTCATGGGCATCGCCACCATCTTCATGCGCAATCAGGTGCGCAGCGTGCGCAAGCTGGCCGCCACCGCCAACAGCTTCGGCAAGGGCCGCGACGTGCCGCGCCTGAAGGAGGAAGGGGCGCGCGAGGTGCGGCAGGCCAGCCACGCCTTCAATCTCATGCGCGACCGCATCTCGCGCCAGATCGAGCAGCGCACCGAGATGCTGGCCGGCGTCTCCCACGATCTGCGCACCCCACTCACCCGCATGAAGCTGCAACTGGCCATGCTGGGCGACGACGAGGACATCGCCGCCCTGCGCGAGGATGTGGAGGAGATGGAGCGCATGCTGGCCGATTACCTCGCCTTCGCCCGTGGCGAGGGGACGGAAACCAGCGCCCCGGCCGATCTGTCGGCCCTGTTGCAAGACGTGGTCGGCCGCTTCCGCCGCCAATCCCACGCCGTCGACCTGCACCTGGAAGGCGACATCACCCTACCGCTGAAGCGCCGCGCCATGGAACGCTGCCTGTCCAACCTGATCGCCAACGCCTGCCGTTATGCCGGGCATGTGGCGGTGCGGGCCGGGCTGCGCGGCGGCGCGGCGGTGATCCTCATCGACGACGACGGCCCCGGCATCCCGCCCGACAAGCGGGAGCAGGTGTTCAAGGCCTTCTACCGCCTGGAAAGCTCGCGCAACCCGCGCACCGGCGGCACCGGGCTCGGCCTGACCATCGCCCGCGACATCGCCCGTGGACACGGCGGCGAGATCACCCTGGAGGACAGCCCGCTCGGCGGCCTGAGGGTGCGGGTGGAATTACCGCTGTAGGAGCGGCCCGCGTGGGACGAAGGGGGACGACGACCATGCATGTCAGACGCGGCACCACCGCCGACCATCCATTCATGATGAGTCTCGCCGGCCGGTTGGCGGGGGCGGCGGACTTCCCGTGGCGCACGGCGGCGGAGGTGGACGCCTTCCAGCGCGCCTTCATGACCGAGGCGCTGAGGCGGCCGGACACCCTCACCCTGGTGGCGGAGGACGGACCGGGCGGGCCGCCGCTCGGCTTCGCGGCGCTGGAACCGCACCCCGACGACATCACCGGCGACGGCGGCGGCTACCTGTCGCTGCTGGCGGTGACGGCGACGGCGGAAGGCCGTGGTGTCGCCCGCGCCCTGATGGCGGCGGCGGAGGACGTGGCACGGCAGCAGGGGTGGCGGGTGCTGGCGTTGGATGTCTTCGTCACCAATACCCGTGGCCGGCGGTTCTACGACAGCCTCGGCTTCGGGGCCGAGACGCTGCGGCTGGTCAAGCCGCTGCCCCCGGCCGCCGGCTGAACCGCCCGAGCAAACGCCTACAGGCGCTGTTGCAGGGCGGCGACGATCTGGTCGGTATAGGGCGTCACCGCCTGCACGTCCTCCTTGGGGGCCTGGGCGAACATGCTGACGGCCAGCAACAGTCCCTTCAGCATGGTGCGGTCCTGCGGGGCGATGTCGGGATTGGTGTCCAGTTCCCGCTCCGCCGCCCGCAGCGGGTTGTCGGCCGCCTGACGGTCGAGCGCCATCACCCCCAGCGCCTTGGTCACCCGGTTGGCGACACCGGCCCAGTCCTCCGGGTTGGCGAAACCATGGCGGCCGACGGCGCTGTCGAGGTCGCTGTAGGCGGCGGTGCCGCGCAGCCCTTCCACCATCATCGCGAACGGATTGCCCGCCAGCGCCTGCGGCTTCAGCACCGTCGGCGCCACCTGGCGGGCGGTGTCCTGGTGGCGGTCGGTCCACAGGCGGATGGCCGGGATCGACTCGATGAAGGCCTCGATGGTCGGGCCGTTGAGCGGCGCCGCCGCCTGCTGCGAGGCGGCCTGCACCGGCGACGCGGCAACCACCGGCAGGGCTGCCGCCGGAACGGCGGCGGCAACAGCGGCGAGCAGCAGGGCGGGCAGTCGGGGCATGGGCCTTCCTTCCTGACGGGTTCAGCGAGACATCTGCGGCACCTTACACAACGCCTGTGGCGGGATGAAGGCGCCCCTGCCGCGGACGCGGGGCTGCCATGAGCCTTCCCCGGTCAATTCTGGACGCATCAGTCCACTTTAAGCCTTGCCGGCTTCTTCATCTGCGGCTACCTTCCAATTCATGGACGCGGCAGTCCATCAAAGACGTGGATCAGCCGCTTGCACCCTGTCGATGGAGACCAGGACCGATGCGCAAGCCCGCGCTGATGATCGTTGCCGCCGCCGCCTTGCTGGCCGGCGGCGGCACCTACGGGTGGCAGTGGTACAACCACGGCCGCTTCATGGAGACGACCGACAATGCCTATGTGCGCAGCGATGTGGTGACGGTGGCGCCGAAGGTGGCCGGTTACGTCACCCGCCTGCCGGTGACCCACAACCAGCGGGTCGCCGCCAGCGACGTGCTGGTGGTGATCGATGACGCCGATTACAGCGCCAAGGTCGCTCAGGCAGGGGCGGCACTCCAGGCGGCGCAGGCGGCGGTGACGGTGATCGACCGGCAGGTGGCGCAGAGCGCCAGTCTGGTCGCCGAAGCGGAAGCGCGGGTGCGCTCCGCCAGCGCCGATCGGTCACGGGCCGGCGACGACCTCAAGCGTTACAAGGCGCTGAGCGAGTCGCAATACGCCTCGACGCAGAAGTACCAGTCCGCCCTGGCCGATGCCCGCAAGTCCGATGCCGCCGTCGCCCAGGCGGAGGCGGCCCTGGCCGCCCAGCGTTCCACCCTCGATCTCCTGGCCGCCCAGCGCCTCCAGGCCGAGGCCGAGGTGGCGCGGGCGCGGGCGGTTCTGGAGGAAGCCCGCATCGCCCTCGCCAATACCGTCATCCGGGCCGCCACCGACGGCGTGGTCGGCAACCTGGGGGTGGAGGTCGGCCAGTACGTCAGCCCCGGCCGCCAGGTCATGAGCGTGGTGCCGGTGGACGAGGTCTATGTGGTCGCCAACTTCAAGGAAACCCAGCTTGGCCGCGTGCGCGTCGGCCAGCCGGTGGACCTGCACGTCGATGCCTACCCCGATCGCACCTTCCCCGGCGTGGTCGACAGCGTGGCACCGGGCAGCGGCGCCGTGTTCAGTCTGCTGCCGCCCGACAACGCCACCGGCAACTTCACCAAGATCGTCCAGCGGGTGCCCGTGAAGATCCGTCTGGTCGACGGCACCCCCAACGACGCCCTGCTGGTGCCCGGCCTGTCGGTGGAAGCCAGCGTCGACACCCGCGCCACCGGCGAGGGCGACACCGGGGGCCGGCCGCACCCCGGTCTGGCGTCGCTCGGACTGACACCGGCCACCGCCTTCGCCGCCCCGCCGCCGGCCCAGACCGCGGCCTCCGCCGGGCGGAACTGAGAGACTCCCCATGTCAGCCGCCGCCCCGACCACCACCGGCCCCACCGCCACGGATGCCCAGCCACCGTCGGCGCGTCACGCGGGGGGGCTTGGCCCCAAGCTGGGCTTCCTGGCCATGGTGGTCGGGATGTTCATGGCCATCCTCGACATCCAGATCGTCGCCGCGTCCCTGTCCGAAATCCAGGCCGGGCTGGCCGCCAGCGCCGACGAGATCATTTGGGTACAGAATAGCTACCTGATCGCGGAGGTCATCATGATCCCGCTGTCGGGATATCTGGCGCGCGCCTTTGGCACCCGCTGGACCTTCGTGCTGTCGGCCGGCGGCTTCACCCTCACCAGCCTGCTGTGTGCTTTTGCCACCAGCATGGATCAGATGATCGTCTTCCGCGCTCTGCAAGGGTTCGTCGGCGGCGCCATGATCCCGCTGGTGTTCGCCTCGGCCTACACCATCTTCCCGCGCGACAAGCAGGCTGGCGTGACCGTGGTGGTCGGGCTGGTGGCCACCATCGCCCCCACCATCGGCCCCACCCTCGGCGGCTGGCTGACCGAGTCGCTGTCGTGGCACTGGCTGTTCCTGGTCAACGTGGTGCCGGGCGCCATCGTCACCGTGGTGGTGTGGGCGCTGATCGACATCGACCGGCCGCAGCCGCACCTGATCCGCAGCATGGACGTTCCGGGTCTGGTGATGATGGCGCTGTTCCTCGGCAGCCTCGACTTCGTGCTGGAGGACGGCGCCCGCAACGACTGGTTCGACGACCACCACATCCTCACCTTCTCCATCGTCGCGGCGGCGGCCGGCATCGGCTTCTTCTGGCGCACGCTGACGGCGCGCAACCCCATCGTCGACCTGACCGCCTTCAAGGACCGCAACTTCGCCACCGGCTGCCTGTTCAGCTTCGTGCTCGGCATCTCGCTCTATGGGCTGGTGTATCTCCAGCCGCAGTTCCTGGCGCGGGTGCGGGAGTTGAACGCCCTCCAGATCGGCGAGGTGATGTTCGTCACCGGCCTGGCGCAGTTCCTGTCCGCCCCCATCGCCGGTGGCCTGTCGCGCAAGGTGGACCCGCGGCTGATGCTGTCCATCGGCTTCGGGCTGATCGCCGTCTCCAACATCATGCTGACCAACCTGACCGCCGACTCGGACTATTGGGAGCTGTTCCTGCCCCAGATCCTGCGCGGCATGGGGTTCATGTTCGGCATCATCCCAGTCAACGTGCTGGCCCTTGGCACCCTGCCGCCGGAAAAGCTGAAGAACGCCTCCGGCCTCTACAACCTGATGCGCAACCTGGGCGGCGCCTTCGGGCTGGCCGGCATCACCACCGCCATGACCGAGCGCAGCGCCTTCCACTGGGCACGGCTGTCGGAACACGTCAATCCGGCACGGCCGGAGGTGCAGGCCCGCATCGACACCCTGGCCGCCCGGCTGGCCGAGCAGGTGCCCGGCATCGACGGCGAGGTGGCGGCGGTGAAGATGATCGCCAGCCAGGTCATGCAGCAGGTGACGGTCTTGACCTTCATCGACGTGTTCTGGCTGATGGCCCTGGTGGTCGGTGGCGCCATCGCGGTTGTCTTCGTCGCCCGCAAGCCCGACCATGCCACCGGTGGCGGTCACTAGGGCCGCCACCCAGTCCCTTCGTGTGAGAAAGCCGTCGCGTGCAGCAAGAAGGCCGTTCCGTGTCAGATACCCCCTGTTGTGCCAAGCCATCCGGCCGTGGGCGCCGACCTGACCCGCGCAAGCGGGCGGCCATCATCGAGGCCGCCGCCGCCCTGTTCGTGAGCCACGGCTACGGCATCACCATGGATGCCATCGCGGCCCAGGCCGGCGTCTCCAAACAGACCATCTACAATGCCTTTACCACCAAGGAGGACCTGTTCGCCGCCGTCATCACCGACCGGGTGGAGACGGTGCTCGGCGGCCTGTCGCGCCCACCGGCCGACGCCCGGCCGGAAGACGTGCTGCGGCAGGTGGCGGGACAGTTCCTGCGGTTCATTGCCGGCGGGGCGTCGGTGTGCGTCCAGCGCATGATCATCATGTCGGGCAGCGACACCGACCACGCCCTGGCCCATCGCTTCTACGACAGCGGCCCGCGCCGCGCCGTCGGCCTTCTGGCGGCCTACCTGCGACAGGAAACCGCCGCCGGCCGCCTGCGGGTGACCGAGCCGGAACTGGCGGCGGAAGGCTTCTTCGGCATGCTCAACGGCCATATCCACATGCGCAGCCTGCTCGGCCTGCAAAACCATTGGGACGACGAGACCCTGACCCGCAAGGTGGACTACTGCGTCGCCGTCTTCCTGAAGACCCATGGCGTCGCGGCCGCCTGATCAGTCCGTCTCCGGCCCCGAGTCGCGGAGGGCGTGGCGGCGCATCAGCACGTCCGCCACCGCCCGGCACAACAGTGCCCAGGCGGCGCCGATGAGCCAGCCGGCGGCGACGTCGGTGGGCCAGTGAACGCCCAGGAACACCCGGCTCATCCCCACCAGCAGGGCGATCACCAGCGCCGCGACCATGATGAACACCTTCAGCCGCCGGCTTGGCTGCACCGCCGCCAGCAAGGCGCCGAGGGTGAGGTAGGTGACGGCGGCCAGGGTGGAATGGCCGCTGGGGAAGCTGAGGGTATGAACATCGACCAGATGCGGCACCAGATCGGGCCGCGCCCGCTGGAACACCAGCTTGAGCCCGTGGCTGATCGCCATGCCACCGCCGATGGACACCAGCACCAGCGCCGCCGCCCGCCACCGCCGCGACAGGCCGAGGTAGCCGACCACCAGCAGCGTCATCAGGGTAAGCACGGTGAAGCCGCCGAGGGCGGTGATGTCGGTGGCCACCTGGGCGATCCACGGCGGGCCGATGGGGTCTTGCGTCACCGGATCGCGGAAGAACAGCAGAACCCGCGAATCGAAGGTGCGGGTTTCCTCCTCCGCCACTTCGTCGGCGATAAGGCCGAAGGTCCATAACGCGGCGAAGATCGCCACCAGGATGGTCAACAGCCGCGCTTCCCGCCGTGCCAGCAGCAGGGCGGCGGGAGGGGAGCGGCGCAAATGGTGAAGAGCGGTCGTCAGCATGGTCGCCCTTCAACGCCTGGATGATGCCGCCGGCTGCCCGTGGAGCGCGGGAGAACGGACGTCACCCGCGCGCCTTGCGGGCTTCGGCGATGGCCGCTTCCACCGCGTCGAAGGGCAGCATGACCGAACCGTGGCGGCTCCTGAGATCGCGCACCAGCCGCAGATATTCCAGATCCTGCCAGTCGCCGCCGGGCAGCGGGCCGTCGTCCTTCAGCATGGCGCGCATGGCCGCCGCCACCGCCGTCAGTTCCGCCGCCGGGCGGCCGGCAAGGCGTTCCGCCAGGATGGCGGTGGCCGCCTCGCCCAGGGCGCAGGCACGCACGGCATAGCCGAAGCCGGTGATGGTCTCGGCCTCATCCATGGCAATGTCCACCGTGATGCGGCTGCCGCACAGGCGGCTGGTGCGCTCCACCGTGGCATCGGGCGCGGCAAGGCGCCGGTCCTCGCGCACCGCCTTGGAATAGTCCTTCAGCTTCTCGCTGAACAGGTCGATGAGGACGGTGCTGGTCTCGCTGTCGGAACTCATCCTGGTCCGGTCCCTGAACTCTGCAAGGGGGGCCTTGCGGCGGCCAGTCTACACCAGCCACCCCCGACATAGGGAGTACGCGATGCCGCCGTCAGCCCTTGACCGATTTGGCGGCGAAGCGCTCCAGGGTAATGGCGTCGGACCAGTGGCCCGGCGGCAGCCCGGCCTTGCGCTTGAGCGCGCGGACGAACTCACGCGGGTCGGGCAGGGTTTCCCACACCGCCGGCAGGAACAGGCCGCGGGCGCCGTGCTCGCCGAGGATGAGGCCGTCGACGCCGGGGCGCAGGCGGGCGACCAGATCGTCCTCGTCGCGCACCGGGAAGGGCTGCGGCGGCGTCAGCACCGACAGCGCCACCGCCACCGCCGGCCACTCCCGCGCCGAGACCGGCGGGAAGCGCGGGTCGTGGAAGGCGCTGCGCCAGGCGTTTTCCGCCACGTCCTGGGCCAGCGGCCGCCACGCCTGGGGGCTGCCGATGCAGCCGCGCAGGGCGCCGTCGACGGTCAGGGTGACGAAGCAGGCGCCGTTGTGGCGCAGCGGCTCGGCCACCGTCGCCGGGTCGACGGCCAGCGGCTCGCCATGGGCGAGGCCATTCTCGATGGAGTGACGGGCGAGGGCGATGAGGTCGGCGCCGTGGCGGGCCAGCATGGCTTCGATGGCGGTCTCCGGGTCGGGCGCCGCCTCCGCCGCCGTCGCTGCCGCCGATCCGTCGGCCTGCGGCTCCACCAGCGCCCAGGCGCCGTAGCCCACCACCCGGTCGCGCGGTCCGGCGGT
>JAEWWF010000339.1 GCA_023396465.1 Pseudomonadota bacterium | reverse complement strand
TCCCGCTTCGATGCGGATGGCTTCCATGCGGGCGTAGAAGGCCCGATTGGCGTCCAGCGCCTCCACCGTTTCGGAGCCGGTGAGGCCGAAATCCTCGGCGCGGGCGATGCAGATGGGCATGGCCACGTCCATGCAGGTGACCGTGATGCCATCGATCACGTCGCGGACCTGGCCGGTGGGCAGAAGCGATCCCGTGACCGAACCCACCACCTCCATGAAGTTGAGATAGATGGGCGCGGCGGTGCCCGGAACACCGTCGATGGCGGCATCACCGCCGTATTCCACGCGGCCGCCGGGGGTGCGGACCACGGCCTCGACCTTGGCTCCGGTGTTGACCGAGCGGATGCGGACGCGGGTGACATCGCCCTGGGGGGCGATCAGTCCCATCTCCAGGGCGGCCGGGCCGACGCCGGACAAGATGTTGCCACAGGTGGGCTTGAAGTCCACCAGTCGGTCCTCGACGCTGACCTGGGCGAAAAAATAGTCGATATCGCAGTCCTCGGCATCCGACCGCGACAGCATGGCGACCTTGGTGGTCACCGCCGCGCCGCCCCCGATGCCGTCGATGTTGAGCGCATGGCCCGAGCCGAGAATGGCGATCAGAACGCGGGCCAGCGTCTCGCGATCCTCCGGCAGATCCTCACGCCGAAAATAGGGACCGCGCGAGGTGCCACCGCGGAAGAAGTGAAAGGGAATGGCGGTCTGGGTCATCGTGTCCTACTGCCTTTCGGAAACGAAGCGCCCGCGCCTGGGGACAGGCGCGGGCGGCGTATCGGGTTAGCGGAAGGGCCAAGGAAGAGAAGCCGCGTCTTGCAGCACCCCGGAGGGGAAGTTCAGCGACAGAGCCCAGGCAAGAACCAGGATGATGCCAGCGGCGGCGGCCGTCATAAGCACCGTCGCCACGATCCCCGTCCTGGCCCGAACAAGCAGGAAGATGGGGAAGAAGATCAGAAGGGCGCCGTAGAAGCCGATCAATGCCGTCAGGCCGACCAGACCGGCGATCCAGGCCAGCCCTCCCCATAGGTTGCCGATGCCGGGCTGTCCGACATGCTCGCCCGTCAGTTCAGCGTCGAAATGGGAATGATGCCCGGTCTTGCCCCGTGCCAATTGCGGGAGCAGGACAATCAGCAAGGTCAGCCCGACCAAGGCGACCGACAGGGGGAAAACCTGCGCGAGAAAATCATGCGCGAGGGCATCAGTTAGGGCGACAAGCAGCACCCCGGCCATGGCGACGGCGAACAGGATTTGCGGCAGATGGGCGCGCAGGGAGGGGACGTCCGGCGCATCATCTTCGTTGGGCACCACATGTCCGTGTTCGTCAACCCGGTTGCGCAGGCCGAACCAGATGGAGGCCAGCGTCATCAGGCCGATGATGATCACGCCGGGACGGAGCAGGAAGTCCCAGCCGTTGAATTGCAGCGCCTGATAGAGATAGGTCTCGGCCTGCGGAGCCAGGACAAAGCCGATCAGGAGGGCCGGGCGGGGCCAGCCAAAACGCTTCATCAGCACGCCGAGCACGCCAAGACACAGCAGCGCCACGAGGTCGGCCAGCGACCGGGTCGCCTGGAACGCGGCGAAGCAGATCAGCACGATCATGAACGGCGCCAAGCGCTGGAACGGAATCTGGGTCAGTTTCGAGATCGGGATGGCCAAGGCCAGGCAGATGCCCGCGCCCATCACGTTGGCCAGCGCCAGCGACCAGACCACGGAGTAGGTGATGTTCAGGTCCGCGCCGACCATCGAGGGGCCGGGTTGAATGCCGAGCAGCACCATGCCGCCAAGGAACACCGCCATCGCGCCGGAGCCGGGAATGCCGAACAGCATGGTCGGCAGCAGGGCGCCGCCCTGCATGGCGTTGTTGGCGCTTTCCGGCGCCACGACGCCACGGATATCCCCTTTGCCGAACTGCGGTTCCTTCTTCACCGTCTGCACGGCGTGGCCGTAGGCGATCCAGTCGACCACCGAGCCGCCCAGGCCCGGAATGGCGCCGATGATGCACCCGATGCCGGCGCATCGCATCGACAGCCATACGTTGTTCCACCAGTCACGGAAGCCGCGGAACCACCCCGACCCCAGCGCGTTGCCCGAGGCAATGGCGGAATTCTTGCGGAGAAGATCGGCGATCTCCGGGATGGCGAAAAATCCCAGGCCGATAATCACCAACGGAATGCCGTCGTAAAGGTAGTCAAAGCCAAAGATCATGCGGAATTCGCCGGTGGCCGGGGCGCCGCCGATGGAGCCGATGATCAGGCCGACGCAGCAGGCGGCGATCCCTTTGGCCAGACTCCGGCCCGCCAGAACGGCCACCATGGACAAGCCGAACAGGGCCAGCATGAACAGCTCGGCCGATCCGAACGACAGGATGAGGGGGCGGGCGATGACGACGAAGCCGGTCAGCAAGACCGCCCCGAAAATCCCCCCCGCCATCGACGAGATGAAGGCCGCCGACAGCGCGCGCGCCGCTTGGCCCTGTCTGGCGAGCGGAAAGCCGTCAAGCACGGTCGCTTGACTGGCCGACGAGCCCGGAATGCCCATCAGCACGGACGAAAAGGTGTCGGAGGTGGGAATGACGGCGACGAGGCCAATGAGCATGGCAAGCGCCGCGATCTCGTCCATGCCGTAGAGGAACGGGATCAGAAGCGACAGGCCCGCGATGCCTCCCAGGCCAGGAATAACGCCGATCACAAGCCCCACGGACACGCCGAGAAGCATGTAGGACAGATGCTGAAACGTCAGCAAACTGATCACGGCGGACAAAAGGGTATCGACCACGTTGGGTCCCTCCCGAGTTGGCCCCATGGCTGCGATAAGTCAGCGATGTGTTATGAAAAGGGGGGCGGGTGCCGCCGAGGGCACCCGCCAAGCGGCGTCGCCGCTTACTGGTCGCCCGGCTTCACGCCGTATTCGGCGAACAGCATCTGGCTCACCTGCCCGCGGATTTCCGGGGCGATCGTCGTGCCCTTGTCGAACAGGGCGTCGGCCAGAGCGCCGGTGACCTGACCATAGGCGCCCAAGACGGCATCGGTATTGGCCTGATAGTCAGGGTCGGCCTTCATGTCCTCGAAGGCTTTCTGGTAGGCCGCCACGGTTTCGTCCGGCGTGCCTTTCGGCAGGAACACCATCTTCTGGGCCGGGAAGCCCGCCGTGAAGAAGGCGAAATAGGCGTCGTACTCGGGGCCGGAGGGGGCTTTGCCGGTGAGGGTCTGATAGGCCTCGACGAAATGCGGCAGGTCCGGGAAGGTCGGGTCGCGCACCACCTCGCCAGCTTCGTTCAGAACGCCCCAGCTGAACAGGGGGACGGCCTGACCGGCATCGACCAGGGGTTGCACGCTTTTCAGGTAAGCGGAAGAGGTCTGATAATCGATGTTCACCTCGCCGCGCTCGAAAGCGAGGCGGCCATCGCCACGGCCCTTGAAGCCAAAGACGTGCTGCACGGTGAAATCCATCACCCGGAAGCCCAGCAGCGGCACCAGGTCGAGGGACGTCGCGCCCTGGCTGGCGTAGACCAGCTCCTTGTCCTTGAGCATGGCGATGTCCTGCGGTCCCTTCAGGCCCAGCTTCGGGGTCGTGTAGACGACGCCGCCGGTGGGAGCGACCGCGACGATCTTCCAGTCCTTGTACTCGTAGCGGACCCGGGGGTCGCCCAGAAGGTACGGAAACTGGGTGGAGCCCGAGGTGCCGAGGATGGTCAGGCCATCGGGCTTGGCCCGTGCGGCGAACAGATTGGTGCCCTTGGTCGACCCGCCGCCCGGTTCGTTGACCACGACGACGACCGGGTTGCCCGGCAGATACTTCGACAGCAGCGGCGCGTTAAAGCGCGCCCAGGTGTCGGAGCCGCCGCCCGCTGAGAAGGGGATGATCCATTCGACCGTCTTCCCCGAGAAATCGGCCTGCGCCATGGCCGGGGCGGACAAACCAAACGTCATGGTGGCGGCCGCCAACCCAAGGCCAAGGGCGGCGCGGCGCGTGATGCTGAAGTTCTTTTCCACTTTTTCCTCCCGGATACATATTGATGCGCCCTGCTTTCTATGAGGGTCGCTTGACGCGATGCCGGGCTTGATTTTTCTTCCGCGGCCCGGCTTGATGGTGATCCTACACAGTGTTCCTGTCTGAAACCTGTCCACAGCCCAAGAAAATCGGCATGCGATTCGTTCTGGTGGAAGACAATCTGAGCCTTGCGAGGGGCATCGAGAACACCCTGAAGGATCAGGGGCATGCCGTGGATCATCTGGATGACGGGCTGGATGCGGATGCCTTCCTCCGCCATCAGTCGGCGGATGTGGCGATCATCGACATCAACCTTCCACGCCTGTCGGGGATCGAGATCATCCGCCGGATGCGGGCGCGCGGCGACACGGTTCCCGTCCTGGTTCTGACCGCCCGGGGCAAGACGTCGGAGCGGGTCGCCGGGCTGGACGCCGGGGCCGACGATTACATGGTCAAGCCGTTCGAGATGGAGGAACTGGTCGCCCGGCTGCGGGCCTTGTCCCGCCGCCGTCCGAGAGTCGCCCCAGTGATCGAACACATCGGGGACTTGGCCTATGATCGCCAGCAGCGCATTGTTCTGCGCGCTGGCCGCAATATTGATCTTCCACGGCGGGAATTGGCGCTTTTCGAGCTGCTTCTGGAGCATCGCGGTCGGTTGATCGAGAAGGACCGGATCGCGGAATCACTCTATGGCACAGGGGCGCCCGTGGAGCCCAACGCGGTCGAACTTCTGATTTCCCGTCTGCGCCGCAAGATCGATGGATCAGGCGCCGCGATTCGGACCGCTCGCGGGCTTGGTTACATGCTGGACGATGGCTGATGTTGCGGCGCCTGTCGCTGCGCGGGCGGCTGTTCTTGCTGCTGATCCTGCCATTGATCGGCATATCGGCGGCGGCCACCTTCGCCCGCTATCAGACCGCCAACCAGCTGTCGCAAGAGTTGTACGACAACATGTTGTTGGCGGTGGCCCTGACGATCTCGCGGGATGTGGTCATTTCCGAGGGCGACGTGTTGACGGAAAAGCTCTTGGATGATCTGACGACCGCTCTTGGCGATCCGATTTATTACCGCATAACCGGGCCTGGTGGCAGTTTCGTCACCGGCTACTCCGATCCTCCCAACCTTCCCGTGGGCACCGTGGTCGAGGGTGGGGCGCCGATTTTCTTCGACAGCCGGGCGCAAGACCGGCCCGTGCGCGCCATCATCCTGCGCGAGTTCATCAGCGAACCGCAGTTTGGCGGGTGGGTCACCGTCGAAGTCTGGCAGACCGTTGGGCAACGCCTCGCGCTGTCGCGGGAACTGGTGACGCAGTCCATCATGCTGCTGGGCTCCGTCGTTCTGACCGCCGCCCTGATCCTCTGGTTCGGTATTCAGTTGGGTTTGAAGCCGCTGTTGGATCTGCGGGAGGCCATCGGCAAGCGCAGTGCCGACGACTTGCGACCGATCCGGCGGTGGGTGCCGCCCGAGTTGCGCCCGTTGGTCGAAACGACCAATTCCTTGTTCGATCGGTTGTCGCAGGCCTTTGCTTTGCGGGATGGTTTCATCTCGGACGCGGCGCACCAGATGCGCAATCCGGTCGCCGCGATTCAAAGTCAGGCGGAGGCGGCGGTCAGTGCCCCGACCGAGGCCGAGCTGAGGGCCCGGGTCGCGGACCTATGCGCCACGGCGCGCGCCACCAGTCGCCTGACCTCCCAGCTTCTTTCGCTGGAACGGGTGCGCGGCCGCAGTCTGAAGGTGCTCACGCAATCGGCGGATCTGGTGGCGCTGGTCAGGGATCGGGTGCGCCCCTTCGCGGAAACTCAGTTGCGGCGGGGTGTTGATGTCGCCTTCTCGGTCATCGGGACGCCAAGGATGATCGACTGCGACCCGGTTCTTGTCGAAGAAATGGTGGTGAACATTCTCGACAACGCCTCCCAGTACGCCTTGCGCCCCGGCGGGAATCTGGATGTGTCGGTGGCATTCGAGGCGGGGGCCGTTCGGATGCGTTTCGCCGATGATGGTCCCGGCGTGCCGGCGGACATGCGGGATCGTATCTTCGATCGCTTCTTCCGCATAAGGGAAGATCAATCAGGCGGTTGCGGTTTGGGTCTGGCGATCGTCAGCGACGTGGCGCGTGCCCACGGCGGCGACGCGCGGTGCGTTTCCGATGGGGCGGGCTTGATTCTTGAGGTCACGTTCGCCCGATAAGGGCACTCCCGATCGCCGCTGACCCGGCGACGGGGCAGGGTGTCGCGCCGGGAAATCTGCCGCCGGAGCAGGGGGGCGTTAGAGTGTACCAGAAGGGCGATTGGTCACCTTCTGGTATTTGCATTTTGCTCAGATTTGGAGAGTTTGGCTGGGGCGGCAGGATTCGAACCTGCGCATGGCGGTACCAAAAACCGCTGCCTTACCGCTTGGCGACGCCCCAGCAGCCGGACGGGCCGGAAAGGACGTGGAAAATAGACCATCCGTGGCCCCGGCGCAAGTCGGTCTGACGCGCAAAATCGAGGATACGGGGATCGTGGGTGATGGGGCGGCCGGTGGGCTCAAAGGCGGCCGGAGGAGGGGGGGAGCACCTCGTCGATCCAGGCGGTGATGCGGTCGCCGGCACCATAATCGTAAAGGTTGGCGTGCAGCGCGCCGGGGAAGACGTGCAGGCGCTTTGGCTCGTTGGCGTGGGCGTGGAGGGTCTGGGCCATTTCGACCGGCACCAAGTCGTCGTCCTCGCCGTGCAGCAGGAACACCGGGCAGCGGATGCGGCCGATCTTGGCCAGGGTCTCGAAACGGTCCTTGGTCAGACGGTGGACCGGCAGCCATGGATATTGCCGCTTGCCGACCGCCGGGATGGAGACGAAGGCCGCCTC
>JAEWWF010000253.1 GCA_023396465.1 Pseudomonadota bacterium | reverse complement strand
GCGCCGCCGTTCTGAGCCTGCTGCTGTCGACCGGCGTGGCGTGGCTGGTGGGCTCCGGCACGCTCGACCGCATCACCGCCGCCGTCACCACCCCCGCCGTTATCGGGGTCAGCCAGGGTCTTGGCCTGACGCTCAACAACCTGATGGTGGAAGGCCGCGTCCGCACCGACGGCGCCGCCATCCTGGCCGCCCTGAACGTGCAGCGCGGCGCCCCCATCCTCGACATCGACATGCAGGGAGCGCGCGAGGCGCTGGAGGCGCTGCCATGGGTCAGCAAGGCGGTGGTGTCGCGCCGCCTGCCCGATACCCTGCATGTCCATATCGAGGAACGTACTCCCATCGCGCTGTGGCAACGGGAGGACGGCCAGTTCATGCTGACCGACGCTGGCGGCGCCGCCATCCCCATCCATGACGTCGGGGCCTGGGGGCATCTGCCGGTGATCGTCGGCGACGGCGCGCCCGCCAGGGCGACCGAGCTGTTCGCCTTGCTCAACACCGCGCCGTCGCTCGCCCCGCGGGTGAAGGCCGCCACCCGCCGCGGCGACCGCCGCTGGGATATCCTGCTGGATGATTTCGACACCGGCATCACGGTCAAGCTGCCCGAACAGGGGGCGGAGCAGGCATGGCAGCGCTTTGCCGCCATGGAACAGCGCAACGGCCTGCTTGAACACGATCTGGCGGAGATCGACCTGCGGCAGGACGACCGCGTCATCGTGCGTCTGGCCGGCGAGGGCATCCCCGTCGGCGACCGCATGAAGGGCGGCCCGAAGGCCAAATCCCTGCCCGTCGCGGCAGGCACCGGCCGCGAGGCCTGAGGATAGAGAGAAGGAGCTAAGAGAGAGTGGTGTCGAAGACCAAGACACGCACCGGACTGATCGCCGCCCTCGACGTGGGGACGACGAAGGTCGCCTGCTTCATCGCCCATGCCGATGATGACGGGTCGCTGCGCGTGCTCGGCGTCGGCAACCACCGCTCCCGCGGCATGCGCAGTGGCCAGGTGGCCAACATGGAGGAGCTGGAAGGCTCCATCCGCGCCGCTGTCGATGCCGCCGAATTGATGGCCAACCAACGTATTCAGAAGGTGCTGGTCAACGTCAGCGGCGGCCATCCGCGCTCCCACAAGGTCGGCGTCGATCTGGCGGTGGCCGGCCAGGACATCCGCGACCGCGACGTCCGCCGCATCCTGGAAGCCGGCCGCGCCCAGCATTCCGACGCCGACCGTGAACTGGTGCATTGCATCCCCGTCGGCTACACCATCGACGGCACGCCCGGCATCGTCGACCCGCGCGGCATGTATGGGGATCGCCTGGGGGTCGACATCCATCTGGTTTCCGCCGCCGCCGGCGCCATCCGCAACCTGTCGACGGTGGTGGAACGCAGCCACCTGGAGATCGAGGCGCTGGTGGTCTCGCCCTATGCCTCCGGCCTTGCCTGCGCGGTGGAGGACGAGAAGGAGATGGGCGTCACCGTCATCGACATGGGCGGCGGCACCACCACCATCTCGGTGTTCCAGGACGGCCACATCGTCCATGTCGACAGCGTGGCGGTGGGCGGCAACCATGTCACCAACGACATCGCCAAGGGCCTGTCGACGCCGGTCGCCAATGCCGAGCGGCTGAAGACCGTCTACGGCAGCGTCATCGCCACCCCCGCCGACGACCGCGACCTGCTGAAGGTGCCGCTGGTCGGCGAGGAGGACGACACCACGCCGAACGAAGTGCCACGCTCCATGCTGGTCCACATCGTGCGGCCGCGCGTCGAGGAAACCCTGGAGCTGGTGCGCCAGCATCTGGATCAGGCGGGGCTGCTGAAGGCGGCCGGGCCGCGCTGCGTCATCACCGGCGGCGCGAGCCAGTTGGCGGGCCTGCGCGATCTTGCCGAAACCATCCTCGAAAAGCAGGTGCGGCTCGGCCGTCCGCTGCGCATCAAGGGCCTGCCGGAGAGCGTTTCCGGCCCCGCCTTCTCCACCGTCGCCGGGCTGGTGCGCTATGCCGCCTACGACCATGTGGAAACGCCGCAGCAGGCCGACCCGGAAGAGCAGCGCGGCCCCCAGAAGGGCAAGCCGCGCGGCAAGGGCAAGAGCAAGACCAAGGGCAGGAGCGGCTCCGGCGTCGGCGCCGGCTTCGCGCGGATCTCACAGTGGCTGCGGGAGAATTTCTGATGACCGAGTGGCGCATGATGGACCAACACGGCCGCCGCCGCGAGGCTCCCGCACCCGCAGGAGCGGCGGGCGCCCCGGCACGCGATACCCTGCGGGCGCTCGGCGCCACCAAGCGGGCCGCCATGGTGCTGTCTCAGATGATCTGGGGACCGGCGGCGGACATGGCCGACGACACCACCGTGGCGGTCACCGTGCCGTCGGCCGACGGGCTGACGGCAACCGTGGCCGACGCGGTCAACCGCGCGATCCCGCCGCGCACGCCCATGTCCTCCGCCCGCGCCCCGGTCGGGCAGGAATTGCATCCCAGCAAGTCCCATGTGCGGGTGGAGCACTCCTCCCTCGCGCCGGCGCCAGAAAGCCAGGCGATTCCAGAAGCAAGCGCCGACCTTACGGAACAGGAACGTCACCTGCTCCAAGTCCTGTCGTCCCCCGGCGAAGCACGCGAAGCCGCCCCCTTGGACGGAACCTTGCGTGAACGCCCTGAAGATTTCGCGGATCGTCCAAAAAGTCCGCTGAATGAAGAACACAATCCTGCTATTCATCCCAGGGTTCAGACGCACACGGAGGCTAACATGCCGATCAACTTCCATGCCCCGGAGGGCATCGGGGCGCAGCTGAAGCCCCGAATCACCGTCGTCGGTGTCGGCGGCGCCGGCGGCAACGCCGTCAACAACATGATTCTGGGTGGCCTTGAAGGCGTCGATTTCGTCGTCGCCAACACCGATGCGCAGGCCCTGAACCACGCCCGCACCGACCGCCGCATTCAGCTTGGCGTCGATGTCACCCAGGGCCTCGGCGCCGGGGCCCGCCCCGACGTGGGCCGGGCGGCGGCGGAAGAAAGCTACGACGTCATCGCCGGCCAGCTTGAAGGCGCCAACATGGTGTTCATCACCGCCGGCATGGGCGGCGGCACCGGCACCGGCGCCGCCCCCGTCATCAGCCGCATCGCCCGCGACATGGGCATCCTGACCGTCGGCGTGGTGACCAAGCCGTTCCAGTTCGAGGGCGTCCACCGCATGCGGCTGGCCGAGCAGGGCATCGACGAGTTGGCCCAGTTCGTCGACACCCTCATCATCATCCCGAACCAGAACCTGTTCCGCGTCGCCAACGAGCGCACCACCTTCGCCGACGCCTTCAAGATGGCCGACGACGTGCTGAATTCGGGTGTGCGGTCGGTGACCGACCTGATGGTGATGCCGGGCCTCATCAACCTCGACTTCGCCGACGTCCGCACCGTCATGTCCGGCATGGGCCGGGCCATGATGGGCACCGGCGAGGCCGACGGTGAAAACCGCGCCCTTCAGGCCGCCGAGGCCGCCATCGCCAACCCGCTGCTGGAAGACACCTGCATGCGCGGCGCCAAGGGCGTGCTCATCAACATCACCGGCGGCCCGGACATCACCCTGTTTGAGGTTGACGAAGCCGCCAACCGCATCAAGGACGAGGTCGAAAGCCCCGACGCCCACATCATCTTCGGCTCCTGCTTCGACGAAGCCATGGAAGGCAAGATGCGCGTCTCCGTCGTCGCCACCGGCATCAATGCCGAGGCGATGGCCGGCCACCACACGCCGCGCACCACCGTTGCCATGCCCGGCGCGCCGCGCCCGCAGCCGCTGAGCGCCGCCCCGGCCCAGCAGCCGGCCGCCCAGCCGATGGCCCAGCCGCAGCCGGCGGT
>JAEWWF010000220.1 GCA_023396465.1 Pseudomonadota bacterium | reverse complement strand
GCCCGCCAAGGATCGCCGCCTGCCACAGGCTGACGCCGCGGGCGGAGACGCCGAAATAGCGTTGCGCCGCCGCCTCCATGCCGTAGACACCGGCGCCCAGATAGACGCGGTTGAGATAGATGGTGAGGATCTGGTCCTTGGTGAACCGTTGCTCCAGCCACAATGCCAGCAGCACTTCCTGCACCTTGCGCTTGATGGTGCGGTCATGGGTGAGGAACAGGTTCTTCGCCACCTGCTGGGTGATGGTGGAGCCGCCTTGCACCACCCGCCCGGCGCGGTAGTTGACCACCGCCGCGCGCGCCAGGCCGATGACGTCGAGGCCGAAGTGGCCGTAAAACCGCCTGTCCTCGGTCGCCAGGATGGCCTGGGCCAGATAGGGCGGCACGTCGTGGACGGTCACCACCGCGCCGTAGACATCGCCGAAACTGGCGAGTTGGGTGCCATCGGCGGCCACCACGGTGACGCCGGGACGGCGGGTGATGACGTCGACATCGTCCACCCGTGGCAGATCGTAGGCGAACCACGCCAGCACGCCGAGGCCGGCGACGACGGCCCAGACGCCGAGCGTCAGCGTCCAGCGCACCAGCATCCATCCCCAGGAGCGCCGCCGACGGGGGGCACGCCGCGACCGTCGGCCGCCCCCACTACCGTCGCCGTTTCCACCGCCACCCGAAGGCTTGCGGGGGCGTGGCGCTGGAGCGGACTCGGCTGACGGACGCGGGGTCGCGGCAGCGCGTCCGCTGGCCTTTCCCTTGCCTTTGCCCTGGGGGGCACCGGAGCGGCGGCGGCCCGAGTCGCGGCCGTCGCCGGTGCTGCTGGGCAGCCGGTCTTCGCGCGTCACCCGCAATCCACCCGAGTCGCGGGCAGTGTCGACAGACGACAACGTCTCCACATCAAAGGGTGCCGACTCGTTGGTAATCCTCACGTCCTGCGCCTTCGGCCGTAGACCGCTTTCACCATAGGGGGTGGTTGGGCTTTGCGATTGGCGGCAGAGAATGTAGAGTTCCCCGCTCGGACGCAAGCCGGCACGGGGGCAAAGACCGGTTCCGCCGAATGAGGGAAAGCTTTTTCAACGACTTCACCGACTGAGGAGAGGCGGTGGTGAGCGAGACGAAGTTTTCTGAAACTCTGGGTGCCGCCCTGATGCGGCGCCTGTGCGATGTCGCCACCCAGTCCGGCCAATCGCTTGATGTTTGTTTGCGCGAGGCGGTCGAGGAATATGTATCCGGCCGTGAGGAGTTCGCGCGCCATCTGGCGATGCTCGACGATCAGCGGGAAGAGAGAGTGTTTCTTCGCGCGGTGGGTGAATAACTTCCTTTTTGCCGTCCAGCCGGCCCACCGGTCGGCCCATACCTTCGGATAGCAGCCTTGCATCCAAAGGCGCGCGGCGGGTAAGCTTTCCGCCGAGCGGGCGCAGGTTCGGCCGTCCGCGCCCTCCCTCGGTGGCTTCCCGGCATGCCCGATCGCTCTTTGGCTTCCACACCGTCTCCGAACGCGGCGGCGCCGCGGCGCGAGTGGCATCTGTTCGTGCCCAAGCTGATCACCGCGCTGCGCCAAGGGTACGGAGTCGGTGATCTGCGCGCCGACCTGATCGCCGGGCTCACCGTCGCCATCGTCGCCCTGCCGCTGGCCATGGCGCTGGCGATCGCCTCCGGCACCACGCCCGACAAGGGGCTGGTGACCGCCATCGTCGCCGGCTTCCTGATCTCCGCGCTGGGCGGCAGCCGCTACCAGATCGGCGGCCCGACCGGCGCCTTCGTGGTGGTGGTGTTCAATGTCATCGCCGAACACGGGTACGACGGCCTCGTGCTCGCCACCCTGATGGCCGGCGTCACGCTGGTGGTGCTCGGCTACGGCCGCATCGGGACGTATATCAAGTACGTGCCGTATCCGGTGGTGACGGGCTTCACCGCCGGCATTGCCGTCATCATCTTCACCAGCCAAATCAAGGACTTGCTCGGCCTCACCATGGAGACGGTGCCGGCCGACTTCCTGTCGAAGGTGGCTGCCTACGCCGAAGCCATGCCCACCGCCGACGCCGCCACCATGGCGGTGGCCTTCGGGTCGCTGGCGCTGATCCTGGTCATCCGGCGGCTGAAGCCGGGGTTGCCGATCTTCCTCATCGCCGTGGTGGCGGGGTCGCTGGCGGTGGCCCTCGCCGGGCTGCCGGTGGATACCATCGGCTCGCGCTTCGGCGGCATCCCGACCACCCTGCCGACGCCGGTGTTCCCCGAAATCACCTGGCAGCGGCTGGTGGACCTGAGCCCGGCCGCCTTCACCATCGCCTTCCTGGCCGGGATCGAGAGCCTGCTGTCGGCGGTGGTGGCCGATGGCATGACCGGCCGCAAGCATCGCTCCAACTGCGAGCTGGTGGCGCAGGGAGTGGCCAACATTGGCTCTGCCCTGTTCGGCGGCATGCCGGCCACCGGCGCCATCGCCCGCACCGCCACCAACGTCCGTTCCGGCGCCCGCACGCCGGTGGCCGGCGTGGCCCATGCGCTGTTCCTGCTGGTGTTCGTGCTGGCGCTGGCGCCGCTGGCGTCGTTCGTGCCGCTGGCCAGTCTCGCCGCCGTGCTGGTGATCGTGGCCTGGAACATGAGCGAGGTGAAGCACGTCCGCCACCTCATGAAGGCGCCCATGGGCGACCGGGTGGTGCTGCTGCTGACCTTCGGCCTGACGGTGATGGTGGACCTGACCGTCGCCATCGAGGTCGGCGTGGTGCTGGCGGCCATGCTGTTCATGCACCGCATGGCCAACGCGGTTGAGGTGCAGACCCACACCCACCTCATCGACGACGACGAAGACGACTTCACCCGCCCGCGCACGCCCGACTACGAGCCGCTGCCGGAGGGGATCGAGGTCTACCAGATCTCCGGCCCGTTCTTCTTCGGCGCCGCCGCCAAGCTGGGCGACGTGCTCGACAAGCTGCGACGGCCGCCACGGGTGTTCATCCTGCGCATGCGGCTGGTGCCGCTGATCGACGCCACCGGCGGCCACGCCTTGCAGGAGTTCCTGCACCGTTGCCGGGGGCACGGCACCCGCGTCATCCTGTCCAACGTCCAGCCGCAGCCGCGACGGGTGCTGGAGGAACTTGGGTTCCGCGAGGACGACCACCTGGGCTTCACCCCCGATACCCCCACCGCCATCGCCGAAGCCAGCGCCCTGGTGCGCGCCGACCGCTGAAGGGACGAAAGGCCGGTGGCGAGCCGCCCCTCTCGCCGCCGGTTTTCCCCATGCCCGTCGCCCCAAAACCACCCCGCCAGCTTGCCCTGCGAACTGGCCGGCGGCGACTGCGCCGCGCGGCCTATGCTGCTGCGGGAGCCAAGCGGTCGCAGGCCACGCCCGGCGCCTGAGACACCGTGTCGGGAGTCAGGGCGGCACGAAGAGCGGCGGGTTTTGATGACGCCGCAAATACAGGCTGCCCCGCCCCTTTGGCCGCCTCGACGCCTCCACCTTCGCCCGCGCTCGGGGCGCGACCCGCAAAACATGGCCATCGTCAAACACATGGCTCTACCCCTCGTCCGCACCCCCGACGACAAGCACAGCCTGAAGGTCCGCCGAAAACGCGCCATCCTGAACCAGGATTATGTCGAGGCCCTCATTCGGCAGAGGCAGCCGCAAAGCTGAAGCGTTTCCCCTGGTTCAACCGGGCGGAGCGGTTGCCAGTCGCCCGACGGCATGCTAGCCCTGTGCCCGAACCCAAGACCCAGGGAGTGTTCCGATGACCGAAGGTAACGGCGCCAACGGCGCCAACGGTGCCCAGTCCGCTCAGCCGCAGGAAGGCCGCATCGGCCTCGCCATCGCCGGCCAGTACATCAAGGACATGTCCTTCGAGGTGCCGGGCGCGCCGGAAATTTTCAGCCAGATGCAAAAGGCGCCCGAGATTCCCATCGCCGTCGACGTGCGGGTGCGCCAGCTGGGCGGCAACCACTTCGAGGTCACCCTGCACTTCGACATCAAGGCCAATGTGGACGACAAGCCGGGCTTCGTGATGGAGCTGGTGTACGGCGCGGTGGTGCAGGCGACGGCACCGCAGGAGCACCTGCAACCGCTGCTGATGATCGAGGCCCCGCGCCTGATGTTCCCGTTCTGCCGTAACCTCATCGCCGATGTCACCCGCGACGGCGGCTTCCCGCCGCTGATGTTGCAGCCGATCGACTTCGTGCAGCTCTACCGCGAGCGGATGCAGGCGGCCCAGCAGCAGGGGTAGTTTTCAAAGGTCCCTCTGTTGCCGGCCAGCCGCTCCTCGCGGCTTTGGCTTTTGCCGCTCCTCGCGGCTTGGCATAACATCCAACCGGGCCACAAAGAAGAACGGGAGCCTCGCAAGGCTCCCGTTTCAGTTCGGTCGGCGGTCACGCTTGCCACGCCGCAATGAGGTGCTCTCAGTGCAGCGTGGTCTTACTGGCCGCCGCGGTTCTCGATCAGGTCGTCGACCACGCTGGGGTCGGCGAGGGTCGAGGTATCGCCCAGGGCACCGAAGTCGTTCTCGGCGATCTTGCGCAGGATGCGGCGCATGATCTTGCCCGAACGGGTCTTCGGCAGGCCCGGCGCCCATTGGATGACATCCGGGCTGGCGATGGGGCCGATCTCGTCGCGCACCCACTTCACCAGGGCCTTGCGCAGCTCCTCGGTCGGCTCCTCGTCGGCCACCAGGGTGACATAGGCATAGATGCCCTGGCCCTTGATGTCGTGCGGGTAGCCGACCACCGCCGCTTCCGCCACCTTGGGATGGGCGACCAGGGCCGATTCGATCTCGGCGGTGCCCATGCGGTGGCCGGAGACGTTGATGACGTCGTCGACGCGGCCGGTGATCCAGTAATAGCCGTCCTCGTCACGGCGGGCGCCGTCGCCGGTGAAGTAGTAGCCCTTGTAGGTGGTGAAGTAGGTCTGCACGAAGCGGTCGTGGTCACCGTAGACGGTGCGCATCTGGCCCGGCCAGCTCATGGCGATGCACAGGTTGCCCTCGATGGCGCCCGACAGCTCGTTGCCCTCGTTGTCCACCAGCACCGGGTAGACGCCGAAGAACGGGCGAGTGGCCGAACCCGGCTTCAGGGGCGTGGCGCCCGGCAGCGGCGTGATGAGGATGCCGCCGGTTTCCGTCTGCCACCAGGTGTCGACGATGGGGCAGCGCTTGTCGCCCACCACGTCGTGGTACCACATCCAGGCTTCCGGGTTGATGGGCTCGCCCACCGAACCGAGGATGCGCAGCGACTTGCGGCTGGTCTTCTTCACCGGCTCGGTGCCTTCGCGCATCAGGGCGCGGATGGCCGTCGGGGCGGTGTAGAAGATGTTGACCTGGTGCTTGTCGATGACTTCCCAGAAGCGCGAGACGCTGGGGTAGTTGGGGATGCCCTCGAACATCAGCGACACGGCGCCGTTGGCCAGCGGGCCATAGACGATGTAGCTGTGGCCGGTGACCCAGCCCACGTCGGCGGTGCACCAGTAGATGTCGCCGTCCTTGTAGTCGAAGACGTACTGATGCGTCATCGACGTATAGACCATGTAGCCGCCGGTGGTGTGCAGCACGCCCTTGGGCTTGCCGGTCGAGCCCGAGGTATAGAGGATGAACAGCGGGTCTTCGGCGTTCATTTCCTCCGGCTGGCACTCGGACGGCTCGTTGGCGACGACGTCGTGATACCACACGTCGCGGCCGTCCTTCATGGCGATGGCGCCGCCGGTGCGCTTCACCACCACGCAGGTGGTGATGGACGGGCAGGAGTCCAGCGCCTTGTCGGCATTGGCCTTCAGCGCCACCTTGCGGCCGCCGCGCAGACCTTCGTCGGCGGTGATGACGACCTTGCACTCGCTGTCCTGGATGCGGTTGGACAGGCTGTCCGGCGAGAAGCCGCCGAAGACGATGGAATGCACGGCGCCGATGCGGGCGCAGGCCAGCATGGCCACCGCCGCCTCGGGGATCATCGGCAGGTAGATGCAGACGCGGTCACCCTTCTGCACGCCCATCTTGCGCAGGGCGTTGCCGAACTTGCACACCCGTTCATACAGGTCGCGGTAGGTGATCTTGGCGTCTTCGGAGGGATCGTCGCCTTCCCAGATGATGGCGACCTGATCGCCGCGCGTCTCCAGGTGACGGTCCAGGCAGTTGACGGCGGCGTTCAGGGTGCCGTCATGGTACCATTTGATATGCACATCGTGCGGATCGTAGGAGACGTCGCGCACCTTGGTGAACGGCTTGATCCAGTCGATACGCTTGCCCTGCTCGGCCCAGAAGGCGTCCGGGTCCTTGATCGACTGTTCATACATCTCGCGGTACTTGGCGTCGTTCACCCACGCCGACTTGGCGATTTCCTCCACGACCGGGAACACGTTGGCATCAGACATTCGTGGTCTCCTTGATGATCCGCGCGAGCCCCTGGGGCCCTATCCTGGTGACCGGGCGCATCCCCACCCGGTCGGACGGTCTGGTGTTGATTTTCAGGAGACCCGAGCCGCGGCCTTGCCTCCCCGCAAAGCCGGGCGGTGGCTCCCTCCCCCCGCTTCTTCCGAGCGGTGCAGGCCGGCATCTTAGGCAAATCGGAGCCGCCTGTCACGGCTCCAACGCAACAATCTTGCGGTTTTTTACGGCCAAGCGAAACGAGGTGAGGAAACATCCAGCACACGGCCCCTGCACGCACAGGCCGTCACGGATGCGGAAACGGGCGCCGTGGGTGGCGCACTGCAAAACCTGCCCATCCGGGGAGATAAACTTGTCCGGCCACAGGTTCAGCGGGATGGACAAGTGCGGGCAGCGATTGACGTAACCGTACAAGAGACCGTCGTGGCGAACCACCACCAGTCCCAGCCGCACCCCGGCATCGTCGACGACGAACCCACGGGCGGCACCATCGGGAACCGCGTCGACGGAACAAAGTTCCCATCCGCCGTCCGCCAGCGGCGCGATAGGGGGCGGGTCGGCCGGCAGGAACGACCATGGATCGCCGCCCCTGCCGCCGGCCGCGCCGCTCACGGCTCGACGCCGCCCAGGGCGCAGATCAGCGCCCAGGCCTCGGCATCCACCGGCATCACCGACAGCCGCGACTGCCGCACCAGGGCGAGGTGGTTGAGGCGGTCATCGGCCTTCACCTGCTCCAGCGTCACCGGCGTCTGCAACGGGTAGAGCGCCTTGACGTCCACCATGCCGAAGCGGCCCGATTCGTCGGTATGGTCGGGGTAGTATTCCTTCACCACCTCGCAGATGCCGACGATGCGCTTCTCGTTCACCGAGTGGTAGAAGAAGCAGCGGTCGCCGAGGCGCATGGCCTTCATGTTGTTGGCGGCCTGGTAATTGCGCACGCCGTTCCAATGCTCGGTGCCCTTCTTCACCTGATCGTCCCACGACCAGGTGCCGGGTTCGCTCTTGATCAGCCAGTAGTTCATGATGCCCGGTGCCCGTCCTCAGCCCACCGCCTGCGGCAGCAGCCACTTGAACGGCCGGATGGTCACCGACTCGAACAGGCCGGCCTTGGCATAGGGGTCATTGGCGCACCAGGCTTCCGCCTCGGCACGGTCGGCCGCCTCCAGCACCAGCATGGAACCGATCATGCACTCGCCGTCGTCGGACAGCAGCGGGCCGCCCATCTTCAGGCCGGCGGTGGCCTTAGCGTACTCCAGGTGGGCGGGGCGATTGGCCTGGCGCACGGAAGCCGACTCGGGTTTGTCGAGACAGGTGATGGCGAACAGCACGGGAGGATTCCTTTCAACGAAGTGACCGACCGCCAAGGTAACGTTCGGCGGCGCGGCGGCAAAGGGGGCATGACCGTGGGGCCATTTCGGCGCGGCGGCCATGGCCGCTCATGTCATGGGGTCGACAGGGCCGGGCGGCATCGCCCATGCTTTGCCCCGTCGTTCTGTCCCTTGTCTCCCTGGAGGAACCCGCCCCCATGCGCCTGTTGTCCGCCGCCGACGTGGCCGCCGCCCTTGATCCGCGCGCCTTGGTGGAGGCCCTGCGCGCGGGCTTCCGCGCCGGCGCCGCCGTGCCGCTGCGCCACCATCACCCGCTGCCCGACGCCCAAGGGGCGCGTGGCATGCTGCTGCTGATGCCGGCGTGGCGGGAAGGCGCCTACATGGGGGTGAAGATCGTCAGCGTGTTCGCCGACAACCCTTCCAGGGGCCTGTCGTCGGTGATGGGGATCTATTATCTGTGCGAGGCCGATACCGGCCGCCCGCTGGCGGTGCTCGACGGTGGCGAGCTGACCCGCCGCCGCACCGCCGCCGCCTCCGCCCTGGCCGCCGATTATCTGGCGCGCCCCGATGCGACGACGCTGCTGGTGGTCGGGGCCGGAGCATTGGCGCCCTATTTCATCGCCGCCCACCGCGCCGTGCGCCCCTACACCCGCACCCTGCTCTATGCCCGCGATCCCGCCAAGGCCGCAGCGGTGGCGGCGGAGCTGAACGGGGTGGAGGTCGCCGCCGACCTGCGGGCGGCGGTGGACCAGGCGGACGTGATTTCCTGCGTCACCACCTCCAACACCCCGGTGGTGCCGGGGGCGTGGCTGCGCCCCGGCCAGCACCTCGACATGGCCGGGGGCTTCACGCCGCAGATGCGCGAGACCGACGACGACGGCGTCACCCGCGCCAGCATCTTCATCGACACCGACGGGGCGCTGAAGGAAGCCGGCGATCTCACCCAGCCGCTGGCGGCCGGGGTGATCACCGCCGAGGCGGTGCGCGGCGACCTGTTCCAGCTCACCCGTGGCGAGGTGCCGGGCCGCGCCGCCACCGACGAGATCACCCTGTTCAAGAGCGTCGGCACGGCGCTGGAGGATCTGGTCGCCGCCGCCGTCGCCTACGAAGCGTCGCGGTAAGAACACCGCCGCGAGCCTCTCCCCCTGCGCGGCCGCTCACGCCTCCAGATAGCGGCCGCGCAGGTGCTCGACGAAAGCCGTGGTCCCGAGCGGCTCGCCGGTCGCCTCGACGATCAGCTCGTGGGTGGACAGGCGCGAGCCGTGGCGGTGGACATTCTGCCGCAGCCAGCCGAGCAGCGGCCGGAAGTCGCCGGTGGCGATGGCGGGCATCAGCTCCGGCACCTGATCGCAGGCGGACCGGAACAGCTGCGCCGCCGTCAGGGCACCAAGGGTATAGGTCGGGAAGTAGCCGAAGGCACCATCGTACCAGTGGATATCCTGCATCACGCCGCGCGCGTGATCCGGCGGGGTGATGCCAAGCAGCCGCTGCATGCCGTCGTTCCAGGCGCCCGGCAGGTCGTCCACCTGCAACTGCCCGTCGATCAGCGCCCGTTCCAGGTGATAGCGCAGGATGACGTGGGCCGGGTACGTCACCTCGTCGGCATCGACGCGGATGAAACCGGGCTCGACGCGGGTATAGAGGCGATAGAGCGCCTCCGCCTCCCAGTCCTGGCCGCCGCCACCGAAGATCACCCGCAGGTGCGGCGCCGCGAAGGTGAGGAAGGCGCGCGAGCGGCAGGCCAGCATCTCCATCAGCAGCGACTGGCTTTCGTGCAGGCTCATGCCGCGCGCCTGCCCCACCGGCTGGCGCCGCCAGTCCGCCGGCAGGCCGAGTTCATAGAGGGCGTGGCCGGTCTCGTGCAGCACACCCATCAGGGCGCGGCTGAAATCCTCCTCCTCGTAGCGGGTGGTCAGGCGCACGTCGTCGGTGGCGCCGCCACAGAACGGATGGGCGGACACGTCGAGCCGGCCGCGGTTGAAGTCGAAGCCGAGGGCCTGCATGAACAGCACCCCGGCCTCGCGCTGCTTCTCCACCGGGAAGGGCCCCGGCGGCAAACGCGGCGCCGGACGCCGCCCCTGGGCCTCCAGCACCTCGCCCAATAGAGAAGGCAGCACCGATTCGAGGTCGCCGAACAGCAGGTCGATGTCTTCCGCCCGTCCGTCCGGCTCGTACTGGTCGAGCAGGGCGTCGTAGGGGTCGGTGCCGAGCGCCTCGGCCTTGGCCTGCGCCGTCTCGCGGGTGAGGTCGAGCACCAGCTTCAGCTTGGGCGCCACCGCCGCGAAGTCGGACGCCTTGCGGGCCTTGCGCCAGGTCATCTCGCACGATGACGAGGCGCGCGACAGCGCCTCCACCAGATGGCCGGGCACGGCGGCGGCGTGGACGTAGGCGCGGCGCATCTCGCGCAGGTTGGCGCGCTGCCACTCGCTCAGCCGGCCGGCCTCGGCGTCGGCCTCGGCCAGCCAGTCGGCGACGCGCGGATCGGTGGTGAGGTCATGGGCGAGCGCGGCCAGGGTCGCCAGCTGCTCGGCGCGGGCCTCGGCGCCGCCCTCCGGCATCATGGTCGCCGCATCCCAATGCAGGATGCCGGCGGCGCCGTTGATGTCGGCGATGCGGGCGAAGTGTTTCTCCAGGTTGGCGCAGGCGGTGACTTCGGCCATGATTTCCTCGAACCGGGGTTTCCGCGCACTCTACGCACCGGAGCGCCCCGCAAACAACCACATGCAGGAGGAGGTGACGAGATCATGGCCGACAAGCCGAAGGTTGCCGTGGTGCTCTCGGGGTGCGGGGTCTACGACGGGGCGGAAATTCACGAGGCGGTGCTGACCCTGCTGGCGCTCGATCGCCAGGGGGCTGAGGTTGCCTGTTTCGCGCCCAACGTTGCGCAGGCCCACGTCATCAACCACCTGACCGGCCAGCCCGCCGAGGGTGAGAGCCGCAACGTGCTGGTGGAAGCGGCGCGTATCGCTCGCGGCGCCATCGGCGATCTGGCCACCTACCGCGCCGCCGATTTCGACGCCCTGATCTTCCCCGGTGGCTTCGGCGCCGCCAAGAACCTGTCCACCTTCGCTTTCGCCGGCCCCGCCATGGAGGTGAACCCCGACGTCGAGCGGGCCATCCGTGACACCCGCGCGGCCGGCAAGCCCATCGGCGCCCTGTGCATCGCGCCGACCCTCCTCGCCCGCCTGCTGGCCCCGGTGCGGGTGACCATCGGCGGCGATGCCGGTGTGGCCGCCGCCATCGAGGCCATGGGCGGCCACCATGTGGTCACCGGCCACGGCGCGGTGGTGGTGGATGCCGAGGCACGGGTGGCGACCACGCCCTGCTACATGCTCGACGCCACCATCTCGCAGATCGAGGCCGGGGCGTCGGCGGTGGTGGCGGCGGTGCTCGCCATGGCACGCGGCGAGACGCCGGCCGATACCGACACCGCCGTCTGAGGAGACCCTTCCCTCCATGTCAGCCATCACCCTCGCCGAGTTCAACCGCATCATCGCCGCCGACGCCCCCTTCGTGCCGGTCTTCGGCATCGAGACGGTGGCCATCGGCGAGGGCACGGCGACCCTGCGGGTGGCGCAGCGGCCCGACCTGCTGCGCGGCCCGCGGCGCGACCGCATGGCCGAGCCGGTGCTGATGGCGCTGGCCGACCTGACCCTTTACGCCGTGGTGTTGAGCCACGTCGGGCCGGTGGCGCTGGCGGTGACCACCAGCATGGCGGTGGACATCCTGGAGCCGCCGGGGGCGGCCAGCGTCGTCGCCCACGGCCGCACCCTGAAGGCCGGGGCGCGGCTGGTGGTGGCGGCGGTCAGCATCGTCGCCGAGGACGACGGCCGCCCCATCGCCCACTGCACCGGCACCTATTCCCTGCCGCCGCCGCGCGCCGCCGCGCCGGTGTGACGGCGTGCGATGGCGTGTGACGGCGGCATTTCCGCGATGCGCTAATTTCGCCATAATGCGCCCCCACTGTCCCCGTCGGGCGCGGCCCCGGCGGGGCCGGACGACGACCGACGACTGACGACCAAAGCGCGGGAGAACGGCGCGTGAACAAGACCATCGCCCTGGTGGACGACGATCGCAACATCCTGACCTCGGTCTCGATCCTGCTCGAGTCCGAAGGTTTCACGGTGACCACCTACACCGACGGCGCCGAGGCGCTGGAGGGCCTGTCCGCCAAGCCCGCCGACCTGGCCGTGCTCGACATCAAGATGCCGCGCATGGACGGCATGGAGCTGTTGCAGCGGCTGCGCAAGCAGTCGGACATGCCGATCATCTTCCTCACCTCCAAGGACGACGAGGTGGACGAGCTGCTCGGCCTGCGCATGGGCGCCGACGACTACATCAAGAAGCCGTTCAGCCAGCGCCTGCTGATCGAGCGCATCCGCTCCATCCTGCGCCGCGCCGAGGCCCGCGCCGGTGCCGCCGCCGCGGCCGCCGCCGCCAACGCCAGCGAGCCGGAAATGTCGCCCGATGCCCTGCGGCGCGGCGACATGGTCATCGACCCCGGCCGCCACATGGTGACCTGGAAAGGCGAGGCGGTGGACCTGACGGTGACCGAGTTCCTCATCCTCCAGGCGCTCGCCCAGCGGCCCGGCCATGTGAAGAGCCGCGACCAGCTCATCGACATCGCCTACGGCGAAAGCATCTATGTCGATGACCGCACCATCGACAGCCACATCAAGCGGCTGCGCAAGAAGTTCCGCGCCGTCGATTCCGAATTCGCACAGATCGAGACCCTCTACGGTGTCGGATATCGCTACAAGGACGCCTGACAGCGAGGCCGAAGGCCGCCGCGCCCGCGCCGAACGCCGCATGCGGCGCCGCCGCCGCCAGTGGATGAGCCCGCTGACCCGCCGCATCCTGGCGGTCAATCTGGTGGCGCCGGCGCTGCTGGCGGTGGGCATGCTTTACCTCGACCAGTACGAGGAAGCGCTGGTGGCCGGCGAGTTGCAGGCCCTGCGTACCCAGGCCGAACTGATCGCCGCGGCGGTGGGTGAAGGCGCCGTGGAGGTGCAGGTCAACGGCCCCGGCACTGCGCCGCTGGTGCCCGCCGCCACCCATTCCATCCGCCCCGACACCGCCCGGCAGATGGTGCGGCGGCTGGCCGACCTGGGCGGCATCCGGGTGCGGCTGTTCGACCACAACGGCCTGATGGTGGCCGACAGCCGCCTGCTGGTCGGCCAAGGCGGACAGGTGCAGGTCTCCGACCTGCCGCCGGTGGAGGACACCAGCCTGATGGGCCAGCTGCGCAGCGCCTATGACTGGCTGCGCGGCTCCATCGCCTTCCGCCGCGACGTCCAGCCCTACATCGAACGCCCGGAACAGACGGCCGGCGATTACGACGAAGTGGTTGGCGCCCTGGAAGTGGGCGACCCCGGCACCAGTGTCCGCCGCCGCCGCGACGGCAGCATGCTGCTGTCCGCCGCCGTGCCAGCGCAACACTACCGGCAGGTGGTGGGGGCGGTGATGGTGTCGAAAAGCGCCGACGACGTCGACCGCAGCGTCTTCGAGGTGCGGCTGGCGGTCCTCAAACTGTCGGCGGTGACCCTCGGCGCCACGGTGTTGCTGTCGCTCTATCTGGCGGCGGCCATCGCCCGACCGCTGACCCGTCTGGCGGTGGCGGCGGAGCGGGTGCGCACCGGCCACGGCCGCGCCCAGGCCATCCCCGACCTGTCGTCCCGCCGCGACGAAATCGGCGACCTGTCCGCCTCCCTGCGCGAGATGACGGAAACCCTGTGGCACCGCATGGACGCCATCGAAGCCTTCGCCGCCGACGTGGCGCACGAGATCAAGAACCCGCTGACCTCGCTGCGCAGCGCCGTCGAGACCACCACCCGCGTCAAGGATCCGGAGCAGCAGCGCCGCCTGATGGCGGTGATCCTCGACGACGTGCAGCGCATGAACCGCCTGATCTCCGACATCTCCGACGCCTCCCGCCTGGATGCCGAACTGTCGCGCGCCGAGGCGGAACCGGTGGCCCTCGGAGTGCTGCTGGAAACCCTGGTCACGATCCACAACGCCAGCGATGCCGACGGCGCACCGCGTTTCGTGCTCGACCTGCCGGCGGGCGATGATCTGGTGGTGCCGGGGCTGGAAGGACGCCTTGCCCAGGTGTTCCGCAACCTGATGGGCAATGCCGCCAGCTTCAGCCCGCCCGGCGGCACGGTCACGGTATCGGCGGTGCGTGACGACACGGTGGTGCGGGTAACGGTGGAAGACGAGGGGCCGGGCATTCCGCCAGGCAAGGAACGCGACATCTTCAACCGCTTCTACACCCAGCGTCCGGCGGGCGAGAAATTCGGCACCCACTCCGGCCTCGGCCTGTCCATTTCCAAGCAGATCGTCGAAGCCCATCGCGGCGCCATCCGGGCGGAGAACCGCAAGGCCGGCGACGGCGGCATCGCCGGTGCCCGCTTTGTCGTCACCCTGCCCGGCGATCCTGCCGAGACCACCCGACGGTCCTCGCGCGCCAGCCTCAGCCGGACGATGGCAGGCGCCTGAGCGCCGCCAGGATATCGGCCGGCTCGGCCCGTCGGCTGTAGTCGCCGTGGACGAAGCGCCACGCCACCCGCCCGTCGCGACCGATGACGAAGGTGGCCGGCAGGGGCAGCAGCCAGCGGTCGTCGCCATTCCACCGGGCGAGGTCACGCCCCAGTTCGACGAACAGCCGCCGCATGGTCTGGTCGAAACCATGAGCGATGCCCCAGGCTTCCGCCGCGCGGCAGCCGGCATCGTGCAACAGCGGGAACGGCAGGGCCAGGCGCTCCACCTGGGCGGCGCCGATCTCCGGCCGTTGCGGCGATACCGCCACCAGACGGCCGCCGGCCGCCGCAATGTCAGGGTAGGCGGAGGTCAAGGCCGCCAGCGCCTCGCCGCAGTACAGGCACCAGTCCCCCCGGATGAAGGTCACCACCACCGCCGTCACGCCCGCCTCGCTCCGCAGGGCCGCCAGCGAAACCAGCCGCCCGGCGGTATCGGTCAGGGTGAAATCGGGGGCCGGCTGCCCCACCTGCGGCGCGGTCGCCCCAAGCCCGCTGCGCAGTGCTTGTTGGATGGTATGCTCGAAGATGGCGAGCACCTCGGGCCCGAGGCGCGTCGGCGCCATGCGGCGCAGTGCCGCGAGACGCGGCTCCAGCGGATCAAGGGGCGGGGCCTCGGGAGACATGGCGGGAGCCTTATCCTGACGGCGGGCTGGGGTGACGCGGGATCCACCGCTTTCGAGGGAGTATGGGCCCCGCTCCCGCGCTTGCAAGGGGGGAGAGAAGCCGGCACGGCCGCAGGCTATCCGGGCAGGACATCCCAGACATAGCGCACCGCCGGCACCCGCACGCCGACGACGAGATCATCCTCCCGCCGGTCAACGCGCCCGCCGAGATGGCGATAGAAGCCACGGGTCGGATTTTCGGCCAGAACCCACAGTCGCAGGGAGCGAAAGCCGTCGGCGGCCAACCGTCGACAGGCAGCCGCGAACAGGCGGCGGCCAAGACCCCGGCGATGGTGGTCCGGCAGCAGGTAGAGGGCCACGATCTCCCCGACGGCGGCCCCCGCGTCGGCATCGCGGGAGGCGCCGCCGCTAACGAATCCAACCACCCGGCTGCCATCGCGGGCGACGATCACCCAACCGCCGCCGGACAGCACCCGCTGCCACAGGGCGGTGCGCTCCACCACCGTCAGGCTGTCGAGCACGCGGTCGGGGATGAGGCCGGTGTAGGTCGTCCGCCACGAGGCGACATGCACTTCGGCAATGGCGCGGGCATCCTCCCGACGGGCGGTGACGAGTCGCATCGCCGCCTCACACCGAGGCGGTGTCTGCCGCCGCCGGTGCCACACCCGGCGCGGCGTCCTCACTCAGCGGCAGGGTGAACACGAAGGCGGCTCCGGCACCCAGGGCGGAGCGGACGGCGATGCTGCCGCCGTGGCGGTCGATGATGCGCTTGCAGACGGCGAGCCCGATGCCGGTGCCTTCATAGTCCGTGCGTCCGTGCAGGCGGGTAAAGATCTGGAAAATGCGCTCCTGATCCTCCGGCGCGATGCCGATGCCATTGTCAGCGACGACGAAGGTGGCGAAACCGGACGGCCCGCCCGGCTCCACCCCGACGGTGATCACCGGCGCATGATCGGGGGCCCGGTATTTGACGGCATTGCCGATCAGGTTCTGAAACAGCCGCTCCACCTGGGCCGGATCGCCCCGTACCACGGGCAACAGGTCGGCAACGGCGACCTCCGCCCCGGCCTCGGCGATGGCGGCGCCAAGATTGCTCAGCGCCCGCGTCACCGCCGCCGCCGCCGGCACCGCCTGCATGTCCTGCGCCCGAGTGCTGACCCGGGAGTACTCCAGCAGATCGGAAATCAGCCGCGACATGCGGGCGGCGCCATCCACCGCCAGGGAGATGAACTCCCGCCCGTTATCGTCCAGCCGGTCGGCGTAGCGGCGGCGCACCAGCGACAGGTAGCCGGCGACCATTCTCAGCGGTTCCTGAAGGTCGTGGCTGGCGACATAGGCGAACTGCTCCAGGTCGCGGTTGCTTTCCTCCAGCCGCCGCGACTTGTCGCGCAGGTCCTCCTGCTGGCGCTTCAGCACGCTGATGTCGGTATGGGTGCCGACGGCGCGCACCGGTTGTCCCTCGCCATCGCGCTCGACCACCTTGCCCTTGTCGAGAATCCAGGCCCAGGTACCATCGGCGCGGCGAACCCGGTGCTCGCATTCATAGATGGGCGTCAGGCCCTCCAGGTGGGCGGTCAGGGTGGCGTTCACCTGGGCGCGGTCATCGGGATGAACGAGGCTCTCCCAGGCGGACACATGCCGCTCCCACGACCCCACCGGATAGCCGAGCATCAGCTCCATGTTGGGACTGAAGTAGACGGTGCCGGTCTGCACGTTCCAGTCCCATAGCCCAAGCTCGCCATTGTCGAGCGCCATGGCAAGGCGTTCGGCGTGGGTGCGCACCCAGTCCTCGGCACGGCGGCGGGCGGTGATGTCGCGCATCACCACGATGGTGCCGGCCGGTTCGCCGCCCGATTCAGCGGCAGCCATGGGCGTGAAGGTGACAAGGTAGGTGTGACCGGTCAACGGCTGGAACACCTCCCGCTGCGGCAACGGCCGACCGCTTTGCAGGGCGGCACAGTCGGGACAATGATCCGCGTCCACCCCCCACGGGTGCAGCAGGTCATGAACCGGGGTGCCGATCAACTGCGTCACCGGCATGCGGAATTCTTCCGTGGTGGCGCGGTTGGCCTGCACGATGCGAGCGTCGGGGCCAACCAGAACGGTGGGATCGGGCACCGCGTCGTAGGTGGAGGCGGCGCGCGCCAGCACCCGGAAGGGCTCGGTCAGGGTGGTGCGGACGATGGCCAGATAGATCGCCCAGAAGGCTCCGAACTTGAGGATGTGACCAAGGGCGTTGAACACCCCATAGACATCGACATAAAGGGTGAATGACAGTTCGGATGCCGCCGTCAGGCCGATGGAGGCGGTCACCAGCCGCCGCACGGCGGCATCCAGCAGGGCGCGGCGGTGACGCAGGAACAGCGCGGCGGCGGCCAGCAGCGCCACCATGGCGAATTCCGCCCCCACCTTGAACGCCGTCAGGCCCATGCCGTCTATGAAGGCATCGGGATAGAACCCCATGGCGATCAGCACACCCTGCCCCACCGCCAGAGCCCCCAAACCGCCGAAAGCGACAGGGGTGCTCAGCGGCCGCGACAGGAACAGGGGCGCCAGCAGCAGGGTGACGGTCTGCACCGCGCGGGCGGCAACCCACAGTTGGGTCGGCAGATTGGCATCATCGCCAGGGAAGACGTGCATGCCCTTGTAGGCAAGGGTGTGGATCAGATCCACCATCGCCGTCCAGAAGTAGCCGCAGCCAAGCCACAGCAGGAAAGCGCTGCGGGTCAGGCGGCGGGTGCTGACCACCACCACGAACAGCACGATGCCGACGACGCAGGCGAACAACTCCGCCAGAACATGGAAGACGAGGAAATTGTGGAAGGCCGCCACCACCAGCAGAATGCCCAGGGCCATTGGAATCCCGAGAGCATGCCACGCCTCGCGAGAAAACATCAGCCCCCCCGGCGCCGGGCCGGACGAAGCCTGTGGCGACTGGACTGGACGGGGAAGCATCGCGCGCCTGCTGTTCAAACGGTTTACACCCGAGAAGACCCCGCCCGAGAGTGGAAAGCAATAGGAATCGGTGGTCCGCCCGGGCACCGGACAGCCCCTGCCTATCCCTTCGGCACCACCGGAGGATACGTCAGCCGACCGCCAGCACGTCGCGGATGAAGGCGGCGATCTCGTCGAGCACGACATCTTTCTGCTCGAAGTGCGGCACATGGCCGCAGTCGGGCACCATCAGCTTTCGCACCGGACCGCCGACCTGGGCGACGATGGCGTCCACCTGCGCCTCGGTCCCGTACTGATCGCCTTCCCCCTGGATCACCAGCGCCGGCACCCGGACGCCGGGCAGCAGATGCTCGATATTCCAGCGCCGGTAGGCTTCGGTCTGCCAGGTGTCGTTCCAGCCGAAGAAGGCGGTATCGGTGTTGTCATGGTGGTAGCGGGCGAGGCGGTCGCGCAGGGGGGTCGTCTCCCATGCCACGCGCGCCTCGCGGATGCCGGCCAGGGTGATCTCCTCGACGAACACATGCGCCGCCTCGGTGACCAGGGCAACGACACGGTCGTCCTGCCGCCCACCAGCCGCCATCAGGGCGATGGAGCCGCCATCGGAATGACCAACCAGCACCGCCCGCCGCACTCCAGTGGCGTCCAGCACCCGTGGCAGGACGTCCAGCGCCTCCGGCATCAGATAGTCGGGACCGCGCGGCAAGGTGATCGGACTCGACCGCCCATAGCCGGCGCGGCTGTAGACCAGCGCCCCCATGCCCAGGTTCGAGGCGAGACGGGCCGGCACGTCCTTCCACAGGGCGACGCAGCCCAATCCCTCGTGCAGGAAGATCAGGGTGGGGGCGGCGTCCGGGGCCGGGCCATGCCAGACATACTCCAGACGTTGATCGCCAAGATCCAGAAAGCGCGGGGCGTCGGACGTCACAGGAAACCTCCCATAGCGTTGTTTTTGTTGACTCCCTTCATTGCCCCAGCAGCCCGGCGCAGGCAAGCGGACGATGGGTGGAGGACAGAAACTTTCGGCTGGCGATATTCAAAAGTGCTAGGGGGAGATTCGTCCGGAACCGAAGCCCTCACCAACGGGTTGTAGGTGCTGCCGGATGCGACGGTTCGAGAACAAAGGGACAAATGTCCACGGACCGCCGGCACAGAGGACCCACAAGAGCAACCAAAAATCGTGCGGGAGTCAGTCAGGATGATGCATCGGGACCAGACACTTGCGGCGCGGGCCGTGGCCCGCGAAGTCGCCGGCTGCACCCATCGCGGCCAGGATTTCAGCTGCCCGGTGGAAGCGCGGGTGGACAACCGCCTGCCGGAGATCCTCTCCCGCGGCCTCCGGGACGAGGCGGTGGAGATGGCGCTTGATGCCGCCCACATCGGCGTGTACTGCGCCCGCGGTTGCCCGGCGGTCGATCCGCTGATCGGCATCGTCAACCGTGCCGCCGCGGAAGAGGCAGCCGACCCCGACGGATTGCTCCGCGACGGCGCCGACGCTGGCGACGACAGCACCTCGCCCACCGTGCGCCGCCTGAACCGTCTGCCTGCCGATGCCTCGGAGCCGGCCCGCCATGCCTTCCTGCTGGTGCGCGCCGCCTATCGTCTGCGGCAGGCCCGCACGGCGGAAACCCTGTGGCGGGCGGTGGACGCCAACCTCGGCTGCTGGATCGCCCTGCGCGCCGCCGTCGCCGACGGCCGCATTCGCCTGCCGTCGCTGCGCCGTCGGCAGGTGCTGCAATACGCCGATTACGTCGAACACATGACCAGCACCACCCGCCCCATGGCCGACTCGCTGGTGGAAGCCTTCATCCGCCTGGATCGCGCCGTCGCCGCCTGGCTTACGGAGGATGCCACCGATCGCGTCGTCGGGGCCCGCGACGACCAGCAGCTCGCGGCAGCGGAATAGGAGCGGCCGCTTTCCAGCCGACGAATGGCTCTATCGGGCGCGACCTGACGTGATAGCGTGGCGGTCCATTCCAGCAGGGAGGATCGCCACACCATGCCCGTCAATCACCTTGGCCAGCCCGTCGGCGCCGAGCTTCCCGACTGGACGCCGCGGACGGTGCCGCCGCGCACCGCCATGACAGGTCGCACCTGCCGGCTGGAGCCGCTCGATCCCGGCCGCCATGCCGACGACCTGTGGCAGGCGGCCTGCGCCGACACCGACGGACGCACCTGGACCTACCTGCCCTACGGCCCCTTCCCCGACGCCGCCGCCCTGCGCGACTTCCTGACCGGCTTCGCCGCCAGCGACGACCCGCAGGTCCATGCCATCATCGACGCCGCCACCGGCCGCGCCGTCGGCTGGGCCACCTACCTGCGCATCGACCCGTCGAACGGGGTGATCGAGGTCGGCCACCTGTGGTTCTCGCCCCTGCTCGCCCGCACCACCGCCGCCACCGAGGCCATGTATCTGATGATGCGGCGGGCGTTCGACGAGTTGGGATACCGCCGCTACGAATGGAAGTGCAACGCCCTCAACGCCCCCTCCTGCCGGGCGGCGGAACGTTTGGGCTTCACCCATGAAGGGACCTTCCGTCAGGCGGTGGTCTCCCGTGGCCGCAACCGCGATACGGCGTGGTACTCCCTCCTCGACGGCGAATGGCCGGCGGTGAAGGCGGCGTTCGACTCCTGGCTGGCGGAGGAGAACTTCGACCACGACGGCCGCCAGAAGACGCCGCTGCGGGCGGCGGCGGATCAGAGGGTCTGAACGCCGACCATTCCCTGCCGTGCCCCGATTAAGAAAAACCGGCGGAGGATCGCTCCCCCGCCGGTCGGTCGCATCATGAGGCCGCTGTTTAGGCCGACGTGTTGACGCCGCCCTGCGCCACGCCGTCGGTGCCGCCGGTGGTGGCGTTGGGATCGCGCTTCGGACCACCGCGCGAGACGGTGACCATGGCCGGGCGCAGCAGGCGGTCGCGGATGAGATAGCCATCCTGGTAAACGTCCACCACCGTGCCGGTGGGCATGTCGGTGCGCTCCACCTCCTGCACCGCCTGATGCAGATTGGGGTCGAACGGCGCGCCGCGCGCCTCGATCTTCTCGACCCCGTACTTCTGCAACCCGCCGGCCAGGGTCTTCTGGGTCATCTCGATGCCGACGGCGAGGTTCTTCAGCAGTTCGTTCTCCGCCCGCCGCTCGGCCGGGGCGGCCAGCAGGGCGCGGTCCAGGTTGTCGGCGACCTGCAACATCTCCTTGGCGAAGTTGGAGACAGCGTATTTGGCGTTGTCCTCGATGCGGCGCTCGGCCATGCGCTTGGCGTTCTCGGCGTCGGCCAGGGCGCGCATGTAATCGCCCTTCAGCCGCTCGACTTCGGCCGCCAGCAGGGCGACCCGCTGTTCCGCCGAAAGGATGTCGGCGCCGGCGTCCGGCGACAGGTCGCCCTCGGACCCATCGGCCGCCGGCTGGGTCTGCCCCTCCATGGCGGTGGCGGCGTCCTGCTCGGCCGGGGCGTCGTGACCGGGTTCGTGCTGCGACGGGGTATGCTGCTGTGCCATTGCTGTTTCCGTTCCTAACCGATGAGTCTGCCGACCACCTTCGCGGTGTAGTCCACCAGCGGGATGATACGGGCGTAATTGATGCGGGTCGGCCCGATGACGCCGATGGCGCCGACGATCTCCTCCGCCCCATTGCGGAACGGGCTGACGATCATCGAACAGCCCGTGGCGGCGAAGAGATCGTTCTCCGCGCCGATGAATATCTGAACGCCCTCCGCCTTGCCCACCAGATCGAGCAGGCGCAGCATCTGTTCGCGGGTTTCCAGCAGATCGAACAGATTGCGGATGCGCTCCAGGTCCTCCAGGGCGGTGACGTCGGACAGCAGGTGCGACTGGCCGCGGACGATGAGAGCACCGTCCGCCTTGTCGCCCGACCAGGTGCCGAGCCCCGCCGACACCACCTTGGTGGTTAGTTCGTCGAGCTTGGTCTTGTGGTTCTCAAGCTCCCGCAAAATCTCTTCCCGCGCCTCGTCGAGAGTGCGGTTGGTCATGCGGGCGGCGAGGTAGTTGGACGCTTCCACCAGCGCCGTCGGCGGCAAATCCTGCGGCACCTCGATGATGCGGTTCTCCACCACGCCGTTCTGGGTGACGATCACCACCAGCGCCCGACCGGGGCCGAGGTTGACGAACTCGATGTGCTTGAGCGGGCTTTCGGTCTTCGGCGCCAGCACCAGGCCGGCGCACAGCGACAGGCCCGACAGGGTGCGCGTCGCCTCCGACAGCACGTCGGGCAGGTTCTTGCCACGGGCGGCGCATTGGGCGTCGATGCGGGCGCGCTCGTCGTCGGCCAGGCTGCCGATCTCCAGCAGGCCGGAAACGAACATGCGCAAGCCCAGCTCGGTCGGCAGACGGCCGGCGGAGGTGTGGGGGGCATACAGCAACCCCAACTCCTCCAGATCGGCCATGACGTTGCGGATGGTGGCCGGCGACAGCGACATGGACAGCCGCTTGGACAGCGTCCGCGACCCCACCGGCTCGCCGGTCTGGACGTAGGCATCGACCACATGCCGCAAAATCTCGCGCGAGCGTTCGTTCAGCTCGACGATGGGCGTGGTCTTGGCGGATCTGGTGCTGCGCGTCGACACGCGGTTCTTCCCTGCTGGGTCGCGACCGCAGCGAATGTAGGGAAGCTACTCCACAGCGTCAACGCACGGCGGCACCAGCGCCCCGGTGCGGCACGGGCTTTTCAAGCCGGCGGGGGCGGAGTAGCCTGCCGGCCTGACGACCGTTTCCGCAAGCAACCCGAGGATGCCCCCCATGCGACCGTCCGGCCGTGCCGCCGATGCCCTTCGTCCCGTCTCGCTGGAGCCGGGCTTCGCCAAATACGCCGAAGGGTCGTGCCTCATCCGGTTCGGCGACACCCATGTGCTGTGTACCGCCTCGGTGGACGAGAAGGTGCCGGGCTGGCTGCGCAACCAGGGGCGCGGCTGGGTGACCGCCGAATACGGCATGCTGCCGCGCGCCACCCACAGCCGCACCGACCGCGAGGCGGCGCGCGGCAAGCAGTCCGGCCGCACCCAGGAAATCCAGCGCCTCATCGGCCGTTCGCTGCGCTCGGTGGTCGACCTCAAGGCCATGGGCGAGATGCAGATCAAGGTCGACTGCGACGTGCTCCAGGCCGACGGCGGCACCCGCACCGCCTCCATCACCGGCGCCTACGTGGCGCTGTATCAGGCGTTCCAGAAGCTGGTCAGCCTGGGCGTGCTGACCGCCGTGCCGATGCACGATCAGGTGGCCGCCATCTCCTGCGGCATCGTCGGCGGCGCGGCGGTGCTCGACCTGGATTATGCCGAGGATTCCTCGGCCCAGGCCGATGCCAACTTCGTGCTGACCGCCAAGGGCCTGATCGTCGAGGTGCAGACCACCGCCGAGGAAGCCCCCTTCGCCGAGGATCAACTGACCGCCATGCTGGCGCTGGCCAAGAAGGGCGTCGCCGAGCTGGCCGCCGCCCAGCGCGCCGCCCTCGGCCTGACGGAGTGACCGCCATGGCGCGGACCTTCGCGGGCGGCCGTCTGGTGGTCGCCAGTCACAACCCCGGCAAGGTGCGCGAGATCAACGATCTGCTGCGCCCCTATGGCGTCGAGGCGGTGTCGGCCGGCGACCTGAACCTGCCGGAACCGGAGGAGACCGGCCTCACCTTCGTCGCCAACGCCGAACTGAAGGCGCTCGCCGCCGCCACCGCCGCCGGCCTGCCGGCGCTGGCCGACGACAGCGGCCTCGCCGTGGCGGCGCTCGACGGGGCGCCGGGCATCTACTCGGCCCGCTGGGGCGGTCCGAAGAAGGACTTCGCCATGGCCATGGAGCGGGTCCACCGCGAGATCGGCGCCAACCCCGACCGCCGCGCCCATTTCGTCTGCGCCCTCTGCCTCGCGTGGCCGGACGGCCATGTGGAGACCTTCGAGGGCAAGGTCAACGGTGAACTGGTGTGGCCGCCGCGCGGCAGCCAGGGCTTCGGGTACGATCCCATGTTCGTGCCCGGCGGCTATGACATCACCTTCGGCGAGATGGAGCCGGAGAAGAAGCACGCCATGAGCCACCGCGCCAAGGCGTTCGCCCAGTTGGTCGAGACCTGCTTCGCCGGCTGAGCCACGCCCGGCGGC
>JAEWWF010000206.1 GCA_023396465.1 Pseudomonadota bacterium | reverse complement strand
ATCAGGTGGTGTTCGGCACCGTCGGCCGCATGGCCGGGGTGAAGGATCAGGTGACCCTGGCACGCGCCTTCGTCAGCCTGCTCGACCGCCTGCCCGCCGCCCGCGCCCGCCTGCGGCTGGTGCTGGTGGGCGACGGGCCGCTGCGAGAGGAGTGCGCCGCCATCCTCGCCGCCGCCGGGGCCTCCGAACTGGCGTGGCTGCCGGGGCGGCGCGACGACGTGCCGGGGCTGCTGCGCGGGCTGGACGTCTTCGTGTTGCCGTCGCGCACCGAGGGCATCTGCAACACCATCCTGGAAGCCATGGCGACCGGCCTGCCGGTGGTGGCGACGCGGGTGGGCGGCAACCCGGAACTGGTGGACGACGGCCGCACTGGCGTGCTGGTGCCGCGCCTGGAGCCCGATGCCATGGCCGCCGCCATGGCCACCTATGCCGATGATGCCGCCCTGCGCTGCGGTCACGGCGAAGCCGGGCGGGCGCGGGTGATGGCGGAATTCGCCCTCGACCGCATGATCGACCGCTACCTGACCACCTACGAGCGCCTGCTGGCGCACCGCGCCGGCCGCCGCGCCGCCGCCTGACCCTCGCCTGGACGGAGACGGCGCCGGTATGCGCATCCTCACTTTCGGAAACCTCTATCCCAGCACCGCCAACCCGCAGCACGGGGTGTTCACCGAACTGCGCCTGCGCGCCCTGCTGGCCGCCGATGCCGGCCTGGAGGCGCGGGTGGTGGCGCCGGTGCCGTGGTTTCCGTTCCGCCATCCGCGCTTCGGCGCCTACGCCACCTATGCCCGCGTGCCGGCGGCGGACGTGCGCCATGGCGTGCCGGTGCTCTACCCGCGCTATCCGTCCATCCCCAAGGTCGGCATGGGCGCGGCGCCGCAGCTGATGTACCGGGCGGTGCTGCCGGCGGTGGAGCGGCTGCGGCGCGACGGCTTCGCCTTCGACCTCATCGACGCCTACTACTTCTACCCCGACGGGGTGGCGGCGGCCATGCTGGCCCGCCGCTTCGGGGTGCCGCTGGCGATCACCGCCCTTGGCAGCGACGTCAACATCCTGCCCGGCTTCCCCCGCCCGCGCCGGATGATCCTGGAGGCGGCGCGCCTGGCCGGGGCCATGGTCACCATCAGCCAGTCGCTGAAGGACGCCCTGGCCGACCTGGGGGCGCCGGCGGAGCGCATCCACGTGGTGCGCAACGGCGTCGATCTCGACGTGTTCACGCCGCCGCCGTGCCGGGCGGCCCTGCGCCTCGCCCTCGACCTGCCGCCGCCGGACGCCGCGCCGGTGCTGCTGTTCGTCGGCAACCTGGTGCCGCTGAAGCGCTGCCACCTGTGCATCAAGGCGCTGACCGCCCTGCCGGCGGCGCGGCTGGTGGTGGCCGGTGCCGGGCCGGAGCGTCCGCGGCTGGAGGCCCTGGCCGCCCGCCTGGGCGTCGCCGACCGGGTCCGCTTCCTCGGCCGGCTGGTGCAGGACCAGCTGGCGCCCTGGTACGGCGCCGCCGATGCCCTTCTGCTGCCGTCGGAGCGCGAGGGCCTGCCCAACGTGGTGATGGAGGCCATGGCCTGCGGCACGCCGGTGGTCGCCTCCCACCTGCCGGGCACCGCCGAGGCGGTGTCGGTCCCGGCCGCCGGGCGGCTGGTGGAGGCGGTGGACGGGCCGGCCCTGGCCGCCGCCGTGGCCGCCCTGCTGGGGGCACCGCCGCGCCGCGAAGACACCCGCCGCCACGCCGAGTCCTTCTCCTGGCGGGCGGCCGGGACGCTGCTATCGCGGCTGTACCGGCGACTCGGCGAAGCCTCCGCACGCGCATCAGTGGCCGTCTGAGGGTGTGGTTATCGTGTAAGTGGATAAGTATCCGAGTCGTGCTTCTATGACGGTGACATTTCTGTGGCCCGTCTTGTTGCTGTAAACCCAGTGAATTACTGTTCCCGCCGAGCCGAAAGACGCCCGTGAACTTTAGGAGTAGGCGCAAAACTTTTGGCAAAAGATGCGGGATCGCCTCTTTCCGTTGAGAAAAGGTGGTATCATGACGATCGTTAAGGCCCGCAATACTTCTTTCCGTACCGCTTTGGCGGTATCCGCACTTGCTCTGGCGACGGCGTTCGGCTCCGTCGGGGCGTCTCCGGCATGGGCAACGGTCGATGATCTCTTGGCAGAAGCGCGTCAGTACAGAGAGGAGGGGCGGGTGAGCGAAAGCATCATCCAGCTCAAGAACGCGCTCCAGCAAGACCCCTCCAATGCCGAAGCGCAAGCGTTGCTGGGCGGGATTTACATGGATCTGGGCGACACCGCCCGCGCCGAAGTGCAACTGGCACGGGCGCGTGATCTCGGCGCTCCGGCAGAGGAGTGGCTGAAGCCGCTGCTGATGGCGTGGCTGGCCACCGGCCGCAATCGGGATGTCGTTCGGTCGGCCGCCGATCTGCCCGTGGCGGTACCGGCGCGGGTGCGCGCGGACGCGATGGCGCTGGCCGGCCGGGCCCATCTCGCCATGAACGAGGAGCCGCGCGCCCGCGCGGCGTTCGACGAGGCCATCGCCCTGGCGCCCGACAGCGCCCTCGGCCATATCGGCATCGGCCGGCTGGCCTTCCGCGACGGCGATCTCGCCGCCGCCCAGGCCGCCGCCGACGCGGCACTGAAAGCCGATCCGGATGAGGCCGACGCGCTGTATCTGGCCGGCGACATCGCCATGCGGCGCGGCGAGCCGCAGGCGGCGCTGGCGCTCTACCAGGGGCTCAAGGAGCGGTATCCGTTCAACCCCTTCGTCCGCATTCCGCTGGTGCAGGCGCAGATCGAAACCGGCGATCTCGATGGTGCCGACGGCGATTTGCGCTGGGTGATGGAGCGGGTGCAAGGCCTGCCGGTGGCGCATTACCTAAAGGGCCTCGTGTCCTACCGCCGTGGCGATCTCGCCGCCGCCGATCGGGCACTGGCGGAAGGGCTCGCCCTGCAACCGGACAACGCCGAGACCCAGATGGTGGCTGGGTTGGTGAAATACGGCCTCGGCCAGGACGAGCAGGCGGTCCGCCTGCTCCAGGGCTTCGGCGCCCGATCGGACACGCCGCGTCAGGTGCGGTTGGCGCTGGGGGCGGCACTGCTCCGCCTCGATCGGGTGCGGGAAGCCCATGAGGTGCTCGGTCGCGTCGCCGCCAGCGAGGGCGACAGCCCCGAGGTCGTGGCCTTGCTGGGGGATGCCGCCCGGCAGGCCGGCGATCTGGAGGAGGCGGCGCGGCTGCTCGGCCGGGCGACCGAACTGGCGCCCACCGATACCCGCTTCCTCGGCCAGTTGGCCATGGTGCGCAACGACCTCGGTCAGACCGACGAGGCGTTGGACCTGCTTCACAAGGCGTTCGAGGCCAACCCCGACGACGACCGGGCGCGCGGTGTCTACTTCGCCCTGCTGCTGCGCACCGGACGGCTCGACGATGCCATGGCCTTCGCCGAGGCCTATAAGGCGCGCAAGCCCGACGCCGCCCCCGGCCATACCATGGAAGGACTGGTGCGGGTGGCGCGGCGCGATGTCGATGGGGGAGAGGTTGCCTTCCGCGAGGCGTTGAAGCGCAACCCCGCCGCCGCCGATGCCGCCGGCAATCTGGCCTCGCTGCTGATCCTGCGCGATCGCCCCGAGGAGGCCCGCGATGTGCTGATGGGTGTCCACCTGCGGGCCCCTGAGGACTACGACATGCTCATGCGCCTCGCCCGCATGGCGACCGATGCCGGTGATGCGGTCGATGCCCGCCAATGGCTGGAAAAGGCGCAGAAGGTCAAACCCGACGAGGTGGAGCCGCGCGTCCGTCTCGCCGCCCTGCTGATCGAGGAGGGCCGCCACGAGCCGGCGCTTGCCCTGGTGCTGCCCATGCTGTCGCAGCACCCGCGCGATGCCCGCGTGCTGCGTGCGGTGGCGCTGGCCCGTGCCGGGGCCGGCGACCTGCGCAACGCGGTCTCCGCCCTGCAAACCCTGGTCGAGGCGGAGCCGGTGGAGAGCAACTACCGTCTGCTCGCCGAAGCCGCCGCCCGCCTGGGTGACCGCATGCTGTTGCAGCGCAGCCTGGAACAGCTGGTCACGCTGGCACCACGGGACCCGCTGCCGATGGTGCAGCTTGCCGAACTTTACATGCAGGACCGCCGCCGGCTCGACGCCGAGCCGCTGGTTGCCGCCGCCGCCGCCTTGGCGCCCGACGAGCCCAAGGTGATCGAGCAGCAGGCCCGCCTGCATCTGGACGATAACCCGGCCCGTGGAGCGGACTATCTGCGCGACCGTCTGGCCGGGTTCGAGGCCCCGCCGCGCAATCTGGTGCTGCTGCTGGCCCATGCCGAGTTCGCCACCGAAGGCGGTCCCGGCATTAGCCGCGTGTCGCAATGGGTGTCGAGCCATCCCGACGATGCCGAGGCCCGCCTGCTGCTGTCCACCTGGCAGATCGCCCGCCAGGACTGGCCGGCGGCGCGCGAGAACCTGCGGCTTCTGACCGAGGCGCAGCCGGCCAACTGGGTGGCCCGCAACAACCTCGCCTGGGTGTTGATGAAGACCGGCGACCTTCGGACGGCGCTCACCGAGGCGGCGGATGCCCGTCGGCACGGCGGCGACCGCGCCGAAATCCTGGATACCGAGGGCCAGATCCGGCTGGCGCTTGGAGAGGCTGCCGAGGCGGAGACGCTTTTCCGTCGTGCGGCGGCAGAAAATGCAAAGCCGGGCTTCCGTATTAACCTCGCGGAAGCTTTGGTTGTGCAGAATAAGACAGAAGAGGCGCAGCAGATTCTGAGAGATCTGCTGAAAGCTGAAGACTTCTCCGGAAAAGAGTACGCACGAGACCTTCTTGCACGTCTTGGTGGATGACGCCAAGCGGGCTGCGGTCCCGTGTTCGTGGAGAGAGTGTGACTAAAGAGGCGACCGGATCAAGCGGCCCCACAACAAGGCCGCGCCCGGTCGTCCCGCACATGAAAGCGACCTGAGAGACCGCAGAGAGAGCATCGAGATGACCATGAGCCAGATCGCCTTGTCAGCGGGTCGGCACGCCACGTCAAGCGCGCCGGTTCCGCAACCGCACCCGCAGGGGGCCGAAACCCTCTACGACCTGTACAATCGCCATTTCGTCATTGTTCCCGCCGATACGCCCGAGCTGAAACGCAAGGTCTTCACCCTGCGGTATCAGGTTCTGGCCGAGGAAAACTCCTACCTCGACCCGGCCGATTATCCGGACCAGATGGAATTCGACGAGTATGACGAGCGGTCGGAGCACTATCTGCTCATGCACCGGGCCAGCAACGAGGCGGCCGGCACCGTCCGCCTGATCCTGCCCGATGTCTCCACCCCCGGCGACGAATTGCAGTTCGTCCACCATTGCGAGATGCCCGATCTCGCCACCCACGTTCCGTTCGTGCGGGCCGGCGAGGTGTCGCGCTTCGCCGTAACCAAGGCTTTCCGCCGCCGTTTGACCGACGGCAGCATGCTGCCCGATGTTTACGATCCGCGCATGGGCGGCGCGCCGAAGGAGGATGAAGTGCGCCGCCTGGTACCTTACATCACCATCGGGCTGTTGCAGGGCATCTTCCATGCCATGGTCAAGCACCGCCTGTCCTACGTCACCATGGTGACCGAGCCGACGCTGCTGCGTCTGTTGCAGCGCTTTGGCATCTACTTCCAGGCGCTCGGCCCGCTGGTGCCGCTCTATGGCTGGCGGCAGCCGTGCGGCCGCGAACTGCGCGACCTGCAATCCGACGTGGCGGCCGAACGCCCCGATGTGTGGGATATCCTCACCGATCGCGGCCGTCTCTGCCGTGACCTGCTCTCCTACGCGCCGTAACCGAGTTTCGGAGCGCCAGCCCCGTCCAGAGGCCGGAGGGGTCTTCCGGACGGGGCTGGCGTGGTGCCGAAAGCGTCGGATCAGGGGACGCCGGATGGCACCTGCGGCACGTTCGCCGTTTCTTTTGGATCTCCTCCGAGTACCTGAGAAATAGTGTTCCTTCCGAGGGAGGTAGGTCTGAATCGGCCTGCCTTAACCTGTCCCCGCCTTTGTCGCTCCCCGGGGCGATCCGCTAGCGTCTGTGGTGGTTCGATCTTCACTCCCACCATCACGGAGAGCGCACATGCTGCGGGTTTTCGGGCACCACATCGCGGTCCCCGTGCTGCTTCTGGCGCTGTTGGAGGCGGGCGTCCTTCTGGCCCTGTTCGATGGCCTGTCGCTGCTGTTCCAAGTGCTGTGGCCGGCGACGGTCGGTCTTGACGGTCGGGTCGTCGACAGCCTGTTTCATGGCCTTGGCTGGCAGGATGAGACGGTGCCGCGCGCGCTGGCGTTGCTTGGCGTCGTCGTCATCGCCTCCGTCGGCATGTACAGCCGACGCATGTTTTTCGACATCAAGACCTTCGTGCGCCGCAGCCTGGTGATCTTCCCGCTGCTGTTCGTCGCCCTGACCGTGGCCGCCGTCGCCTATGCCGCCTGGGCCGGCACCGACTGGTCGGGCTATGTCATCCTGCTCGGATTTGCCACTCCGGCGGCGGCTGTCGCCATCCTGCTGATCCGCTACTTCTTTGTCGAACTGGCCGATCTCGACGTGTTCAAGCGCCGGGTTCTGGTGCTTGGCACCGGCCCGGCGGCGCGGCGGCTGGCGGACCTGGGTGATCCGGCCCATCACCGCAACTTCCGCATCGTCGGCTTTGTCGAAACCGGCGAGAACGGCCGTCCCGAGGACATGCGCCAGTGGCAGATCTTCCCCCGCCGGTTGGTGGAGGAGCGCGAGGCGTTGCAGCAACTGGTGCGCGACCGTCGCGTCGACGAGATCGTCCTCACCACCCGCGAACGGCGCGGCAGCGGCGGCGCCAACGGCGGCGGCCTGCCCCTGCACGATCTGCTGCAATGCAAGCTGGCCGGTGTCGCCATCGCCGACTATGCCACTTTCTGGGAGCGCGAGGCGGCCGAGATCGACCTCGACACCCTGCGTCCCGGCTGGATGATTTTCTCCGACGGCTTCCGCCTGTCCTTCCGCCGTCAGCTCGCCAAGCGGCTGTTCGACGTGGTGGTCAGCCTGACCTTCCTGATCGCCACCCTGCCGATCACTTTGACCGCCGCCCTGGCGGTGAAGCTGACCACTGCCGGCCCGGTGTTCTACCGGCAGGAGCGTGTCGGCCTCAACGGCCAGACCTTCAACCTGATGAAGTTCCGCAGCATGACCGTGGACGCCGAGAAGGACGGCCGTCCGCAGTGGGCGCGCGCCAACGACACCCGCGTCACCTCGGTCGGCCGCTTCCTGCGCAAGACCCGCATCGACGAGATCCCGCAGGTGTTGAACGTGCTGAAGGGCGAGATGAGCTTCATCGGCCCGCGCCCGGAACGCCCCTTCTTCGTCGACCAGCTAGCCGAGCAGATCCCCTTCTACCGCGAGCGCCACTCGGTCCGCCCCGGCATTTCCGGCTGGGCGCAGATCAACTACCCCTACGGGGCGTCGGTGGAGGACGCCAAGCGCAAGCTCGCCTACGACCTCTATTACGTGAAGAACGGCAGCCTGTTCCTCGACCTGCTGATCCTGGTGCAGACCGCCAAGGTCATCCTGTGGAACGAGGGGGCGCGCTGAGGTGGAGCCCGTGGCGGCCGGCGGCGACATCCTGACCTGGGCCTACGGCCTGTGCGCGGCCGCCTTCCTCGGAGTGGCGGCCGTCGCCGTGATGCGCCGGGGTGACGAGCTGGCGTCGGCCCGCCGCTGGCCGGTGGCCGGGGCGGCGGCCATCACCGCCGCCTGGGCTGCCGCCGTCGCCATGGCCGGTGCTCCGGCGCCGGCCAGCCTGGTGCTGGAGGCCATGCGCATGGTGGCGTGGCTGGTGGTGCTGGCGGAAATCGCCCGCCTGCTGCACGGCCGCCGCCTGTTGCTGCTCGGCCCGCTGCTGGTGATCGGGTCCGGCGCCCTGGTGGCGCTGGGGGCGGTGCTGGAAAGCCGGCTGCCGGCGGTGGCCGGGCTGATGCCGGCGGTGCTGGTGATGCTGGCGGTGGCCGGGCTTGCCCTCGTCGAGTCCATCCTGCGCCAGCGCGAGCCCGAGGAACGCTGGTCGGTCAAGCATCTGTGCCTGGGCGTGGCGCTGCTGTTCGCCTTCGACGTCTTCCTGTTCGCCGAGGGGCTGCTGTTCAACGGCCTGGATGCCGATATGTACGCCGCGCGCGGCATGGTCGATGCCCTGTGCGCCGCTGCCGTGGTGGTGTCGCTGTTCCGCCGTGGCACCGGCACCCGCCGCCTCCAGCCGTCCCGCGAGTTGCTACTGAAGTCGACAACGCTGCTGGCCGCCGGCCTCTACCTCATGCTGATGGCGCTGGCCGGCTACTGGATCCGCGAGGTTGGCGGCACCTGGGGCTCGGTGACGCAGGCGGCCTTCCTGGCTGGCTCGCTGCTGCTGCTGGGGGTGGTGTTCCTGTCGGGGGCGTCGCGGGCACGGGCGCGGGTGTGGGTGGCGAAGAATCTCTTCACCCACCGCTACGACTATCGTGCCGAGTGGCTGCGCGTCACCCGCACTCTGGCGGGAGGCGAGGAGGGGCACGCCGAGGCCCTGCACGACCGGGTGATCCGCGCCGTCGGCGACATCGTGGAAGGCACCGCCGGGGCGCTGTGGATGCTCCAGGAGCGCGACCGAGCCTTCATCCCCTCCGCTGCCTGGAACCTGTCGGCGCCGCTGCCGGCGCTGCCCGACGATGCGCCGCTGGTGCGCTTTATGACCGCCCGCCGCTGGGTGGTGGACCTGGACGAGATGCGCCGCCAGCCCGACCTCTACGGTTTCGCCCCGCCCGATTGGCTGGGCGGCGTGCCGGGGGCATGGCTGGTGCTGCCGCTGCCCATCCGCGGCACCGTCATCGGCTTCGTGGTGGTGGCACAGCCACGGGTGCGGCGGCCGCTGACGTGGGAGGACTTCGACGTCCTGAAGACCGTCGGCCGTCACGCCGCCGCCACTCTGGCGACCGAGAAGGCGCTCAACGAGTTGTCCGATGCCCGCCGCCTGGAAGCCTTCAGCAAGCGCACCGCCTTCCTGGTCCACGACGTCAAGAACATCGTCAGCCAGCTCGACCTGATGTTGAAGAATGCCGAGCGCGTCGGCCATGACCCGGAGTTCCAGAAGGACATGCTGGAAACCACCGCCGGCGCCGTCGCCAAGCTGCGCACGCTGCTCGGCGAGCTGCGCCAGACCCGCGAGGCGATGCCGGGTGCCGCGCCCTCCGCCGTCCCTGTCGCCCCGCCATCCGATACTCTGGCGGCGCAGGTGGCGGCGGCGGTGACGCGGTGGCGGCGTCGCAAGCCGGACCTCGCCGCCGATCTGGCCGCCGCCGGTCCCGGCCTGCCGGCGCCGCCGGCCGAGACCTTCGCCAGCGTGCTCGATCACCTGTTGCAGAACTCCATCGAGGCCGCCGGCCCCGGCGGGCGGGTGGCGGTACGGCTGGTGCGCGGCGGCGGCACGGTGACGGTGGAGGTGGCCGACGACGGCGTCGGCATGGACCCGGCCTATGTCCGCGACCGCCTGTTCCGGCCGCTGGAAACCAGCAAGGCGGATGGCTACGGCCTCGGCGCCTTCCAGAGCCGCGAGCTGGTGCGCGAGATGGGCGGCCGGCTTGAAGTCACCACGCAGCCCAACAAGGGCACGATCATGCGCATCGTCTTCCCGCTGGACCGCCCGCAGGCGATGGTCGCGGGCGGGACGCTTGCCGCAGCCAGGGAGGCCGTATGATGTCGCAGGGGAAACCGATCCTCATGCTTGTCGAGGACGACGAGGGGCTGGCGAAGCAGCTCCGGTGGGCCTTGGCCGATACCTACGAGGTGCATGTGGCCGGCGACCGCGCCTCGGCGCTGGCGACGGCGCGGCGGGTGGAGCCGTCGGTGGTGGTGCTCGACCTCGGCCTGCCGCCTGATCCCAACGGTGCCACCGAAGGGCTCGGTATTCTCAAGGATCTGCTGTCGCTGCGGCCGTGGCTGAAGATCATCGTCTCCAGCGGCAATTCCGAGCGCGTCCACGCTCTGGAGGCGGTGCGCGACGGTGCCTACGACATCTATCCCAAGCCAGTGGACATCGACACCCTGCGGATGATCGTCGCCCGCGCCATGCAACTGGCCGAACTGGAGGAGGAAAACCGCCGCCTGGCCGCCGCCCGCGAGCGTGGCCCCATGGCCGAGGTGATCGCCGAAAGCCCCAAGATGCTCGACGTGCTGCGGATGATCGAGCGGGTGGCGCCGTCGGACGTCAACGTGCTGCTGACCGGCGAAAGTGGCACCGGCAAGGAGGTGCTGGCCCGCGCCCTGCACCGGTGCAGCGGCCGTGTCGACGGGCCGTTCGTCGCCATCAACTGCGCCGCCATCCCGGAAAATCTACTGGAGAGCGAACTGTTCGGTCACGAACGGGGGGCTTTCACCGGCGCCGTCAAGACCACGCCGGGCAAGATCGAGCAGGCCGACCGGGGCACCCTGTTTCTCGACGAGATCGGCGACATGCCTCACTCCTTGCAGGTGAAGCTGCTGCGCTTCCTCCAGGAGCGGGTGATCGAACGGGTCGGCGGCCGCAGCCAGATCGCCGTCACCGTCCGCGTCATCGCCGCCACCAATGCCGACTTGCAGGCGCTGATCCAGGATGGCCGCTTCCGCGAAGACCTGTATTACCGTTTGGACGAGGTGGGCGTGCATATCCCGCCGCTGCGTGAGCGGCCGGGCGACGCGACCTTGCTTGCCCGCTTCTTCCTGTCGCGCTATGCCCGCGAGATGAAGCGCCCGGTGCGCGGCTTCACCGCCGATGCCGTCACCGCCATCGCTGGCTACGACTGGCCGGGCAACGTGCGGGAACTGGAAAACCGGGTGAAGCGGGCGCTGGTCCTGGCCGACGGCGCCTTGATCACCGCCGCCGACCTGCGTCTGTCCGCCGCCGAGTTCCCCACCTTGCGCATGGCCCGCGAGGAGGCGGAGATGGAGGCGGTGAGCAAGGCGCTGTGTGTCGCCGACAACAACGTCAGCGCGGCTGCCAAGCTTCTGGGCGTCAGCCGGCCGACCCTCTACGACCTCATGCGCACCCTGCGCCTACGGGACTGACGGCGGGGGCGTCCGACAGTATTTTTTGCCACCAAGACACCAAGAACTAAGACAGCCGTGCGGGGTGGTGACGCCGGTGCCTTGCTCCAGGCGAAGGGTTATTGCCTGCGGCGGCGCACCACATGGCAACCTGCACGGCCTCTTGGTGTCCTTGGTGTCTTGGTGGCCAACACCTCTCCACCGCCGGGCACGACGCACCATGCTTTTCAACAGCTACGAGTTTCTGTTTCTGTTCCTGCCGGTGGTCGCCGCCGGCTATGCCGTGATGAGCCGGTGGGGGCAGGGGCGGGGCGTCGTGGCGTGGCTGGTGCTGGCATCGCTGGTGTTCTATGGCTGGTGGAACCCGGTCTATCTGCTGCTGCTCGGCGCCTCCATGGTGGTCAACTACGGCCTTGGCCGCGCCATCGCCGGCCGTCGGCGGGCGGGGCGGCACGGGGCGGCGCGGGCGCTGCTGATCGTCGGCATCGCCGCCAACCTGGGGGCGCTCGGCTGGTTCAAGTATGCCGGCCTGCTGGTGCAGACGGCCAACGCGGTGGCCGGTGCCGGCTGGAGCCTGGGCGACATCGTGCTGCCGCTCGCCATCTCCTTCTTCACCTTCCAGCAGATCGCCTATCTGGCCGATGCCTGGGCCAATGCCGACGACGGTGGCTATGGGCCGTTGCAGTATGCGCTGTTCGTCAGCTTCTTCCCGCAGCTGATCGCCGGCCCCATCGTTCACCACCGCGAGATGATGCCGCAGTTCGCCCGCGCCGCCGGCCGGCTGACGGCGGCCAACGTCAGCGTCGGGCTGACGGTGCTGGCCATCGGGCTGTTCAAGAAGGCGGTGCTGGCCGACGGCATCGCCCCCTATGCCTCCAGCGCCTTCGCCGCCGCCGAGCAGGGCGCCCGGCCCGACCTGCTGGCCGCCTGGGGCGGGGCGCTGGCCTATACCTTCCAGATCTACTTCGACTTCTCCGGCTATTCCGACATGGCCATCGGGGCGGCGCTGATTTTCGGTATCACCCTGCCGCTCAACTTCAATTCCCCCTACAAGGCCACCAGCATCATCGAGTTCTGGCGCCGCTGGCACATGACGCTGTCGCGGTTCCTGCGCGACTACCTCTACATCCCGTTGGGCGGCAACCGGCGGGGCAGCGGCTGGCGCTATGGCAACCTGATGATCACCATGCTGCTGGGCGGCCTGTGGCACGGTGCCGGCTGGACCTTCCTGGTGTGGGGCGGGCTGCACGGCCTCTATCTGACGGCGGCCCACCTGACGCGGACGGTGTTCGGCGAGCGCCAGCCGCTTGGCCGGGTCGGCGGCTGGCTGCTGACCATGGTGGCGGTGGTGGTGGCATGGGTATTCTTCCGGGCGGAGAGCTTCGACGGCGCCTGGACCCTGCTGACCGGCATGGCCGGCGCCAACGGCATCGCCCTGCCCAACGCGGTGGCGGTGCGTCTGGGGCCGGGGTGGGAGGTGCTGCAACGGCTGGGGATCGGCAGCTACCTCGGCGGCGGCAGCGATTTCGTGTCGATGTGGCTGTGGATCGCCGTGCTGCTGCCGGTGGCGCTGTTGTGCCCCAATACCCAGGAGATCGTCGCCCGCATCCGCCGCGTGCCCGAGCCTCACCACTCCGCCGTTGTCGAGCCGGTCTCCGACCCCGCCGGCCGTCGCCTGGCATGGCGGCCCACGCCCGCCTGGGCGGTGGCGAGCGGCGTGGTGGCGGCGGTGGGCGTGCTGTCGCTGACCGGCGTCTCCGAATTTCTCTACTTCCAGTTCTGAACCGGGCCACGCCATGACCCAGCACCGCCGCTACCTCGGCCTTGCCGCCGCCGCCTTCGCCACCACCTTGGGCCTCGCCGCCGCCGTCAATGTGGCGGTGGACCCTTACGGCCTGTTCGGGACGCCGCGCGTGGAGGGGCTGACCGCTGTCAAGCCGGCGGCGGTGGAGCGGTCGCGGGTGAGCAAGCCCTATCAGGTGGAACGGGCCCGGCCGGCGACCGTCATCGCCGGCAACTCCCGCGCCGAGATCGGCCTCGACCCCGCCTCCCGCTGCTGGGCGGAGACGGAGCGGCCGGTTTACAACCTCGGTCTGCCGGGCGCCTCGCTGCCCTTGCAACTGGCGACCCTGCGCCATGCGGTGGAGGGTGGCAGCGTGCGGACGGTGGTGCTGACGCTCGACTTCCTCGACGTCCTGCGGGCCGGCGACACCGCCACCGCTGGCGAGGGCGGCAGCGGCGGCGAGACCTTGCGCAATTCCGAACGTCGCCTGCGCCTGCTGCCCGACGGCTCCCCCAACGGTGATCGCTGGCAGCAGCAGGCGGTGGATCTGTGGAAGGCAACGCTGTCCCTTGGGGCCCTGCGCGACAGCGCCGTCACCCTGGCCTCGCAGCGGCTGCCGCAGGCCGCCGACCTGCGCGACGATGGTTTCAACCCGGCGCGGCCCTACCTCGGCATCATCGCCGCCGAGGGGCAGGCGGTGCTGTTCCGCCAGAAGCGCGAGGAACTGGATTCCCTGTTCGGCCAACCCGGCCTGCGCCTGCCGCCGCTGGAGGCGTCGCCGGAACTGACGGCGCTTGCCGCCACGCTGGATGCCCTGGCGGTGCGCGGGGTGCGGACGCTGCTGGTGCTCAACCCCTACCACGCCGACTATCTGGCGGCGGTGGACGAGGCCGGCTTGTGGCCGGACATGCAACGGTGGAAAGAGGCGGTGCTCGCCATCGCCGAGCCGCGTGGACTGGCGGTGTGGGATTTCAACACCCTCAGCGCCTACAGCCAGGAGCCGGCGCCGGCCGCCGGCGACCGGCGCAGCCTGCTACGCTGGTTCTGGGAGCCGGCGCACTACCGTCCCGAACTAGGCGAACAGATGCTGGCGGCGATGCTCGGGCGGGATTGCGCCCCGGCCGGCGCCGGCATGGCGGCGCCGGCTTTCGGCACCCGTCTGACGGGGGAGGGACTGACGGCCCTGGTTCGGCCCATGCGACAGGCCATCGACCAGTGGCAGGCGGCGGGCACCCTGCGGGCGGCGGCGGCGGGCGGTGAGTCGGGCGTCTCGCCGGTCACCACCCGCTGAGCCGCTATTCCGCCGCGCCCAGCACCGCCTCGGGACCATCGAGGCCGCGCAGCATGTCGTCGAAGGCAGCGAAGGTGTGTTCCCAGCCATGGGCGGCGAGCACGAAGCGGCGAGCATTGGCTGACAGCTCCCGCGCCCGCTCCGGCCGCAGGGCCTCCAGCACGGCGGCGGCGATGGCCGGCGGTGTGTCGGCGAGCAGCAGGTCGCGGCCGGGCACGGCGGCGATTCCGGTCAGTGCCGCTTGCGTCACCACCGTCGGCCGCGCCATGGCCATGGCCTCCAGAACCTTGTTCTGAATGCCACGGGCGATGCGCAAAGGGGCGACGCAGACGGCGGCATGGCGGACATAGGGTCGCACGTCGGGCACCCGGCCGGTCACCAGAACGTCGGGGCGGTTGCCGAGGGCCTGAATGTCCTTCACCGGATTGGCGCCGACGATTGCCAGCCGCGCCGCTGGCAGGCTCCGCCGCACCAGCGGCAGGATCTCGGTGGCGAGCCACAGGGCGGCGTCGATGTTGGGGGGATAGTCCATGTGGCCGGTGAAGGCCAGCACCGGTCCGGCGCCGTCGTAGGGTGACACCGACGGCATCGCGGGGTCGAAGAAGGCGGTGTCGACGCCGTTCGGCACCCCCAGCACGCGGGCGCGGGCCTTGGGGGCGACGGTGCGGAACAGCGCCGCCTCCGGCTCCGAGACCAGGGTACACCAAGCCGCCTCCGCCGCCAGCCGGCGTTCCAGGTCGGCCACATAGGCGGCCTCGCGGCGGTAGATCCAGCCCATGGGCGGGCGGGCCTCCTCGGCATAATGGGCGAACTTGGCGCTGTCGACGTCGACCACGTCGGCCACCATCAGCGGGGGCCGGTTGGGCTCGTCGAGCACGTAAGGCGCCATGTTGGACGACGAGATCACCACCGCACGCGGCTTCACTTCCGCCAGCACCCGCCGCACCCAGCGCTTCAGATCGGGGCGGGCGAAATAGGCGACGCTCAGCGGTGCGCCGGTCAGCAGGCCGCGCAGGGCCCGCAGCCGGCCGCCGCTGCGGTCGACGCGGCCGAAGTGGGCATCGGCGGTCACCCGCCGCACGGTGTCGGTGTACTGCCAGTCGTCGGGGTCGTCGACAAGGCAGCCGAGGTGGACGCGGTGCCGTCGGGCGAGCCGCTCCAGCAGCCGCCAGGAGCGGATCTTCTCCCCCTTGTTGGGCGGGTAGGGAATGCGCTGGGCGAGGAACAGCACGTCTGCCATGGCGGCTCCGGTCACGAACGGAAAAAGGGGTCCGTCATGGTACGGCGCTCCCCGGCGCGGGCGAGGGTTCAGGCGGCGAGGCGTGGCGGCAATGGGGGGTAATACGGCCGTTGCGGCTGGTCGCCCACTGTCGTGGTGTCCTGTCTAGGATGGGATACTGTCGCCGCCAGCCTCGCCGCCGGGGCGGATGGCCCCTTCGGCGCAATGGTAGAACACCGCCGCCTCGGTGCGGTTGCGCAGGCCGAGGTGGTCCAGAATGCGTTTCACCGTGCGCTTGACCTGCGGCTCCCCCATGCCGAGGCGGCGGGCAATCTGCTCGTTGGTCATGCCTTCGGCGATGAGGGCGATCACTTCCTGCTCCAGGTCGTCCAGCCGCTGCAACCGCTCCTGGCGCACCGTATCCACCGCCAGCGAGGCACGCGCCCGGCCGGGCAGGGTGACGAAGCCGTCGAGCGCCATGGTCAAGGCCCGACCGAGGCGGCGCGGCGGTACCTCCAGGAAGATCAGGTTATCGATGAGGTCGGCATAGGGCGCGATCTCGATCATCTGGTCGGAGCGGGTGAGGAACACTGTCGGCAGCGATCCCGATCGCCGGGCCTGGGCGATGGCGTTGGACCACGGTTCGTTGGCGACGCGGCTGGCCGAGGCCACCAGCACCGCTCCCTCCCGCCGGGCCGACAACAGGTCGGCTGGTCGGTCGAGGAAGTACAGCGGTGCGTGCTTCACGTCCGCCACCAGTTCACCCAGTACGCCGAGATCCTCGCGCGCCACCAGACAGAGGAGCGCCCGTGGCCACCCCTTGCCCTGATCGGTGGCGCTGCCGCTCGTCGTCCTGGTTTCGTCCCTTTCCGCCATCTGGTTCTTCCAATTCGCCATCTGCTGAAACATACGCTAGGGCTCCGGGGTTGGGGCGGTAAACGGCACATGTGTCAACGTGCTGTGGTATTTCGGAGTAGTTTTAAATCACTCCCGTGAAGTACGTCGGTGCATTTTACAGATGCGCTATTGTGGCTTTGGTTACTTTTTAAAGGCCAGGAAGCACTGGGAGAGGGCCTATCGTTCTGTTTGGCCATCCTGTTTTCCCCTCAGGACCGAGGGCGCCCTCGTTCCACAGGGCGATCATACTTAGGTCTCGTGTATTCTGCCTTTTGTCCAGGGGTCAGGGCTGTGACCTTTTGGTGTAGCGCCGGCCTCCGAAAGGGGCGTGAGGGACTGGACGGCCTTTGCGTCATGGAGCTCGCGGCAAGGCGCCAGTCCCCTGGTTCTGGACTTGGGGCCGGCGATCGTGACGGCTGCGGTCCAGGTCCACCTCTCGGCGGGCCTCACGGCCGTTCAGCCCGACCGAGGCGGGGCGACGACGGCCGGGAGTGTTGGCCAGCCACGGCGTCCTCCGGTAAGAAGAGCCGGTTGCCTCACGGGATGAAGGTCGCATCCGATCCGACATGGCGGCCATGTTCGGACTCCTGGAAACGATGCCACGATGGCAGCATGGTCGGATCGTGGGATGCTCCGTCGGTCCCTGTCCCTTCCTCGTGTCGCTGCTGGGAGCCGTCCATCATGATTTTCGACGATCAGGCCCGCATTGCCGCGGTTGTTCATGATCGCGGCGATGAAGGCGAGGAGATGTTCGCCACCTTCATCCGCGACATCCTTCTGCCGCGTCTCAACTGCCGGGTTGGCGGGCTCTATCAGGAAACGGTCCGCAAGTCCGATGGGCCCAACCTGATGGAACTGGTGGACGTCGCCAGCGGCGCCCGCTTTCCCATTTCGCAGCGATTGGGAGCGGGATCGGACTCCTGCTGTCTCGATCCGGGCGGGCTGGCCGATGCCTCGGCGCATCTGCGGCGGGTTCTGGAGGGCGGCGTTGATCTGCTGATCGCCAACAAGTTCGCCGGTGCCGAAGCCGACGGCGAAGGGCTGGCGCCCGAGATTTTCGAGGCCGTCAGCCGTGGCGTTCCGGTGATGCTGCTGGTCGCCCGCCGCTACCTGCCGGCCTGGGAGGCCGCCAGCGGCGGGCTCGGCACCCTCCTGCCGCCACGACCGGAGGCCCTGTGGGCCTGGGTCGAGGGCCTGGACCTGCCGCCGCGCGCGGCTTCCGCCAATGTCGAGGATCAGACCGCATCATGAGGATTTTCGGCTTCGCCGGCTGGAGCAACAGCGGCAAGACCACCCTGCTGACCGCGCTTGTGCAGGTGCTGACGGAGCGGGGCTTTCGTGTCTCCACCGTCAAGCATGCCCACCACAAATTCGACATCGATCAGCCGGGCAAGGACAGTTTCCGCCACCGCGAGGCGGGGGCGACCGAGGTGCTGATCACCTCCGGCAACCGCTGGGCGCTGATGCACGAACTGCGGGACGAGCCGGAGCCGGCGCTGGAAGACCTGCTTCCGCGCATGGCGGCGGTCGATCTGGTGCTGATCGAAGGGTTCAAATCCCACCCCCACGACAAGATCGAGGTTTACCGTCCCTCGACGGGAAAGGCGCCGCTCTGGCAGGACGATCCCACCATCGTTGCCGTAGCCAGTGACGAGGCCGTGCCGGGGCTGGACCGTCCGTTGCTCGACATCAACGCCCCCGCAGAGGTGGCCGATTTCCTTCTCGACCGTCTCGCCCTGCCGCGCCGCAGGGAGGCGGCGGCGGCCGGCCGATGACTCCCCAAGGGTCGGGTGGTCAGCGTCCGTCGCCGGTATAGGCGGGCAGCGGCGCCCGCATGCTGCCGCCGGCGCCGGAACCCGCCTCCGCCGCCTGAAGACGGGCAGCCAGCGGTTCCAGCGTGCCGGTCAGCCGGGCCAACCGGGCGACGGCGCGGGCATCGCTGCCGATCAGCGGGCCGCTCTCGAACAGGGCCATCACCTGCTCCAGGGTGGAGCGGGGGCGAGGGAAGGGCACCAGCGACACCGCCTGATCGGTGCCGATATTGGCCCGCCGCTTGGCCTCCGCCAACGCCGCGTCAAGGCCGCCCAGTTCGTCCACCAGTCCCGCCGCCGCCGCCGCCTCGCCGGTCCAGATACGGCCGCCGGCGACGTCCAGAACCTGGTCCTTGCTCAGGCCACGGGAGTCGGCGACCTTGGTGACGAAGTCGTCGTAGATCCAGTCCAGATGGCGCTGGAACTTTTGCCATTCCTCCCAGGTGAAGGACTGGTTGGGACTGTACATGGTGGCCGGGCCGCCGACGGCGACCGTGTCCCACTGCACGTCCAGCTTGCGCCATAGATCCTGCACCACGAACTTGCCGGAAATCACCCCGATGGAGCCGGTGACGGTGCCGCGCTCGGCGACGATGTGGTCCGCCGCCATGGCGATGAAATAGCCGCCGGAGGCTGCCACGTTGCCCATGGAGACGATGACCGGCAGGCCGTTTTCACGCACCCGGCGGATTTCCCGCCAGATGGTGTCGGAGGCGACGTAGGAGCCGCCGGGGCTGTCGATGCGGATGATGACGGCGCGGGTGGCGGTGTCCTCGGCGGCATCGCGGATGGCGCGCGCCATGGTGTCGGCGTGGATGGCGGTCTCGCCGCCGAACAGGCTGTCTTCCGCCTCGCCGCGCAACACTTGTCCGGTGGCGTGGATGAGGGCGATCTGCGGCCGGTCGCTGGTGGTGACATCGGGCAGGCCGCGGGAATAGTCCTCCAGGCTCACCGTGTCGGGGGTGCCGCGATCGGCGAACAGGGCGTTTTCCATCTCGTCGCGATAGGCAAGGCGGTCCACCAGCCCGGCCTCCAGGGCTTCGCCGGGCAGCAGCGGCGAGGCGATGGCGGCTTTCTCCACCGCCTCCGGTGTCAGGCCGCGATCGTGGGCGATGTCGGCCCGGACCTGGGTCCAGAAGCCGCCAAGCAGGGCGGTCAGGCTTTCGCGCTGGGCGTCGCTCATATCGCGGCGGGTGAGGCTGTCGAAGGCGTTCTTGTGGTCCTCGCGGGCGTCGAACTGCGGCTGTATGCCGATCTCTTCCAGCAGGCCGCGCAGGAACGGCACCTCGCTCGCGAAGCCGAGCGGGCCGATGCCGCCCGAAGGCTGCATCACCACCTGGTCAAAGGCGGCGGCAAGATAGGTGTCGACGACGTCGCCCCCCTCGTTCAGGGTTTCGGCGAAGACCCAGGCGGGCTTTCCGGCGGCGCGGAAGCGGGCGATGGCGGCGCGCAGTTCCTGCGCCTGGGCGAGGCCGGCGCCGGTGCCCCCAACCTCAGCCATCAGGGCGGCGACGGCGGGGTCGCCGGCGGCATGGTCGATGGCCCGCACGGTGGCGGCCAGGGTGGCCTCGCCGCCGCTGCCGAGACCGCCGAGCGCCGCCGCTTCGCCTTCGGGGAAGGGGCGGCGCAGATCCGCCGTCAGGATGAAGCTGTCGGGACGCTTGACGTCGGTCATGGTGCGGGGCAGATCGATACTGGTCACCCCCCACCACAGCAGCCCGATGACGCCAACGGTCAGCAGGCCGATGACCGCGAAGAGACCGAGCACAAACCGGCCGAGCGCACGCATCCCATACTCCCGCATCAGTGGTCGCCGGGGCACCCTAGGCCGCGTCCGGCGTGCGGTCAACCCGGCCTGAGGTCAGGCCGGGGCCTTGGAGCCGAGCCGTTCCGACCAATCCTCCACCGCCATGGTCTCCAACCGCCGCGCCGCCAGTCGCCGCCAGCCGGCGGCCAACTGCGGCAGATCAGCGATGGCGGCCAGCGCCTCACGGTTGAGCATGTCGTGGTAGAGGACATGCAGGATGCGGGCGAGGCTCCAATCCGGCTGTGGCCGCTCGACCAGGGTCATGGCGCTGCGCGGGCCGATCTCGCCGGCTTCCAGGACGCGATAGTACCAGCCGGTGCGGCCGGTGGTCTGCACCCGCTTGGCCATGTCGGGGGTGTCGAAGCGGACGTTGAGCTTCCAGCACGGCTGACGCGCCTGACTGACCTGAAGCAGGGCGGTGCCGATGCGGTAGGTGTCGCCGACGCAGACGTCGGCCTCGGTGATTCCGGCGGTGGACAGGTTCTCGCCGAACGCTCCGACCACGTTGAGGATGGCCGGTGCCCCTGGCTGCAAATCCTCCACCCAGGCGGTGTAATGGTCGCGCGGGTAATGGTGGACCGCCTTGTCGGCGTCGCCATGGTTCTTGGTGTCGGCGACCTGATCGCCGGCGAATCCGTCCGGGCCGACGGCCACCGGCCGGGCGACGGGATAGCGGCTGGCGATGGTGCTGGTCCGACCCGGCGGTCCAAAGGGACGCGGGGTGCCGATCAGCACGGAGGTGATGCGAAGGTCGGTCATGGCGGCAGGCTTCCCCGTCTTTGGCCTTTATCCTTGTTGGCCAGGATGCCCCACCGTCGGGCTGCTGCGCCAGGGCCACTTTCCGCCGCCCGTCCTCGGCATTAGGTAGAGGCATCACCACCATCCGCCGCCGCCGATGCCGCCTGCCGACCCTCTGCCGCCGCCGCTCGCCCGCTGGTTCGCCGCCCGTGGCTGGACCTTGCGCGACCACCAGCGCGCCATGCTGGAGGCGGCGGCGGCGGCCGGGCGCAGCGCCCTGCTGATCGCCCCCACCGGCGGCGGCAAGACGCTGGCCGGCTTCCTGCCGAGCCTTGCCGACCTGACGGTGGCGCCGCGCGAGGGGCTGCACACTCTCTACATTTCTCCGCTGAAGGCGCTGGCGGTGGACGTTCACCGCAACCTGGAACAGCCCATCGCCGAGGCCGGGCTGCCGGTCAGCCACGAGACCCGCACCGGCGACACCCCCGCCGCCAAGCGGGCGCGGCAGCGCAGCCATCCGCCCAACCTGCTGATGACGACGCCTGAAAGCCTCGCCCTCATGCTGTCCTATCCCGATGCGGCGGCGCTGTTCGGCGGTCTGGCGGCGGTGGTGGTGGACGAACTGCACGCCCTGGCCGGCACCAAGCGCGGCGACCAACTGGCGTTGTGCCTCGCCCGGCTGCGGGCGTTGCGGCCGGGCGTGCGGGCGGTGGGACTGTCGGCGACGGTGGCGCAGCCGGAGGCGCTGGCGCGGCATGTGGCCCCCGATGCGGTGGTGATCCGCGGCAGTGCCGGGGCGGTGGCGGACGTGCGTATCCTCGACGCCGCCAAGGACCCGCCGTGGTCCGGCCACATGGCCCACCACGCCATGCCGGAGGTGATGGCGCAGATCCGCGCCCATCGCACCACCCTAGTGTTCGTCAACACCCGCGCCCAGGGCGAGATCGTCTTTCAGGCCCTGTGGAAGCTGAACGACGAGGCGCTGCCCATCGCCCTCCACCACGGCAGCCTCGCCGCCGAGCAGCGCCGCAAGGTGGAGGCGGCCATGGCGGCGGGCAAGCTGCGGGCGGTGGTGGCGACCAGTTCGCTCGACCTCGGCATCGACTGGGGGGCGGTGGATCTGGTCATCCAGATCGGCGCGCCCAAGGGCTCGGCCCGCCTGATCCAGCGCATCGGCCGCGCCAACCACCGGCTGGAGGCGCCGTCCCGGGCCTTGCTGGTGCCGGGCAACCGCTTCGAGTACCTGGAGTGCGAGGCGGCGCTCGATGCCATGCGGGCCGGCGAGCTGGACGATCCGCCGCCGCGGGCCGGGGCGCTCGACGTGCTGGCGCAGCATGTGATGGGGGTGGCCTGCGGCGGCGCCGTCCATCCCGACGCCCTGTTCGCCGAGGTGCGCACGGCGGCGCCCTATGCCGACCTCGACCGCGATACCTTCGATGCCGTGGTGTGCTTCGTGAAGGACGGCGGCTATGCCCTGAAGACCTACGACCAGTATCGCCGCCTGGCGCCGCTGCCCGACGGCCGCCTGAAGGTCGCCAACCCCCGCTTCGTGCGCGACTGGCGTATGAACGTCGGCACCATCGTGGAGGCGGAGACGCTGAAGGTGCGGCTGGGGCGCGGGCCGTATTTGGGGGAGGTGGAGGAGTATTTCGTTATGGGGCTGTCGCCGGGCGATACGTTCATCTTCGCCGGCCAGACCCTGCGGTTCGAGGGCGTGCGCGAGATGACGGTGATCGCCACCCGCGCCCCCGGCAGCGACCCCAAGGTGCCGGCCTACATGGGCGGGCGGTTGCCGATCTCGCAGCGCCTGGCCGACCGGGTGGTGGCGATCCTGGCCGATCCGGCGCGGCGGGCGGCGCTGCCGGCGGCGGTGCGCGACTGGGCCGACATCCAGGACGCCCTCTCCACCCTGCCGCGCCCCGGCACGGTGCTGGTCGAGACCTTTCCGCGCCAGGGGCGGGAGTTCCTGGTGGCCTACAGCCTCGCCGGCCGCAATGCCCACCAGACCCTGGGCATGCTGCTGACCCGGCGGATGCAGCGCCTGGGCCTCAAGCCGCTCGGCTTCATCGCCAACGACTACGCCATCGCCGTGTGGTCGGTGGGCAGCGCGGCGGAGCATGTGAACCGCCTGTTCGACTACGACATCCTGGGCGACGATCTGGAGGAGTGGATGGCCGAAAGCCCCATGCTGAAGCGCGCCTTCCGGCAGGTGGCGGTGATCGCCGGGCTGGTGCAGCGGCGGGTGGCGGGGGCGGAGAAGTCGGGCCGGCAGGTGACCTTCAACTCCGACCTCATCTACGACGTGCTGCGCAAGTACGAGCCCGACCACGTTCTGCTGCGCGCCACCCGCGCCGATGCGGAAGGCGGCCTGATCGACCTGCACAGGCTGACCGACATGCTCTATAAGGCGCAAGGGAACATCGAGCACCGGCGGCTGGCGCGCGTCTCGCCGCTGGCCGTGCCGGTGCTGCTGGACATCGGGAAGGAAAGCATGGCGGGCGCCATCGTGGACGATCTTCTGGACGAAGCGGCGGCGGACCTGATCGCCGAGGCGGTGGGCTGATGCTGGTCAAGGGCGTGATGCTGCTGCCGGACCCCACCGGCGCCCTGGTGTGGCCCAAGGAACGCACCCTGGTGGTCGCCGACATGCACCTGGAGAAGGCGGCGACCCTGGCGCGGCGCGGCGCCGGCCTGCTGCCGCCCTACGACACGCGGGAGACGCTCGGCCTGCTGGAGATGCTGATGCGCCGCCACGCGCCGAAGCGGCTCATCGCGCTGGGCGATGCCTTCCACGACACCGAGGCGGCCAGGCGGCTGAGCGACACCGATGCCGCCCGCCTGCGCAAGCTGACGGCCGCCACCGACTGGGTGTGGATCACCGGCAACCACGACCCGGTGGCGCCGCTGCACCTGGGCGGCCGGGCGGCGGATGAGGAACGCCTCGGCCCGCTGGTGTTCCGCCACGAGCCCACCCCCGGCCCGCGCGCCGACGGCGAGGTCGCCGGCCACCTGCACCCCAAGGCGGCGGTGACGGTGCGCGGCGAGCGGCTGTCGCGGCCCTGCTTCGTCACCGATACCCGCCGCCTGCTGCTGCCGGCCTTCGGCGCCTTCACCGGCGGGCTGGAGGTGTGGGATCCGGCCATCCGCACCCTGTTCGGGCGCGACTTCACCGTGTTCCTCACCGGGCGCGACAAGGTCCACAGCGTCCACGCCGGCCGCCTCGACCGCCCGGCCAAGGGGGACGCCCGCCCGCCGCAGGGGTAGCGGACGACACTGTCCGCGCTCTATGCCAGGGGCGGCGCCGATGGGGTGATGTCGGGCGCGATCCAGCCCTGGCGCTGCTCCTGGGGGGTGGGCTCCGGCTCGCCGGAGGATGCCCAGATCATCAACCCGATCAGGGCGATGATGCCGAGCGTCAACCCGCCTGCCAGAACCATCGCCACCGGAAATCCCTTGCGGGCCTGCCGGGCCTCGGTCGGGGTTTCGCGGATCTGTTCGCGGCCCCCCGGCATCGGTCGCTTTTCCATGTCCGTCCGTCTCCCGTTGCCGTTCGTGGACTCACGCCCGCCCCCGCCCGGGAGTTGCAGGCGGATGCGCCGGGTCTTTCATGCGTGTCACTTCTGGGTTATATCGCCGGCACCCTTGTATCGTTTTGCCGGAGGACATGCCATGCGCGACCTCGAAGCCTTGCTCATCCTGGCCCGCCGCGACCTGGACGATGCCCGCGCCACCGCGGCGGAGCGGCCGTGGCTGGCCGCCTACAGTCTGGAGCACGCGGCCCGCAAGATGACCATGGCGGTGCTGGCGCGGGCCGGCGCACCGCATCGCTTCGGCACCTCCATCCGGGAAATGGCGATCCGGTTGCCGGAGCTGCATCCATGGCGGCGCGATCTGCTCGACCTCGATCCGCTGAGCGGTGCCCGCGACGCTTATCTTTACCCCACCAAGGCCGGCGACGTGCCGGCTCACCCCACGCCCGCGCAGGTGCTGGACGATGTGGCGCGGGTGGAGGGGCTGCTCGGTCAGGCCGAAGCCTGGTGCCGGTCTGAGCCGTGATCGCGGGCGGCGGCGGCGGCCGTCGCCGATCGGCACTGGCGGCCGCGCCCGGCCATCGTCATGCTGGCGCCTTGTCCCACAGCAAGGCCCCGCAGTCATGACCAGCCAGAGTTGGAACCCGAACTTGTACCTCGCCGCCGCCGGCTTCGTGCCGGTTCTGGGGGAGCCGGTGGTCGATCTGCTGGCACCCCGGTCGGGCGAGACGATCCTTGATCTCGGCTGTGGTGATGGCACGCTGACCGCCCGGATCGCCGACAGCGGCGCACGGGTGATCGGGGTCGACGGCTCGCCCGAGATGGTGGCGGTGGCGCGGGCGCGGGGTCTTGAGGCGCGGGTGATGGACGGCCACGCCCTCGACCTGCCGGAACAGGTGGATGCGGTGTTCTCCAACGCCGCCCTGCACTGGATGAAGCGCGATCCGGCGGCGGTGGTGGCGGGGGTGGCGCGGCATCTCAAGCCCGGCGGCCGCTTCGTCGGCGAGTTCGGCGGCTTCGGCAATGTGGCGGCGGTGACCACCGCCCTGCTGGCGGC
>JAEWWF010000154.1 GCA_023396465.1 Pseudomonadota bacterium | reverse complement strand
CGCCCATGGCGATGTCGTAGATGGCGGCGAGCGCCTCCGGCGTCATGATGTCGGCCGGCGGGCCGCGCCGGATCAGGCGGCCGTCGCGCAGGGCGAGGATCTCGTCGCACAGCCGGGCGGCCATGTTGACGTCGTGCAGCACCACCACCGCCGTCAGCCCGCGCGCCCGGCCAAGGCTGCGCACCAGGTCGAGCATATCCACCTGATGGGCGACGTCGAGGGCGGAGGTCGGCTCGTCCAGCAACAGGCAGCGGGCATCCTGGGCGATCATCATGGCCAGCCACACCCGCTGCCGCTCGCCGCCCGACAGGGTATCCACCTGCCGGTCGGCGAAGTCGGCAAGGCCGGTATCGGCCAGCGCCGCCGTCACCTTGGCGGTATCCTCCGGGCCGAAGCGGCCGAAGGGTCCGTGCCAGGGAAAGCGGCCGAGGGAGACCAGTTCGCGCACCGTCATGCCGTCCGACGGCGGCGTGAACTGCGGCATGTAGGCGACGGCACGGGCGAAGTCACGCGGCGCCATGGCAGCGATGTCGCGGCCAAGGAAGCCGACCCGCCCGCGCACCGGCGCCAACTGGCGGGCGAGCAGGCGCACCAGGGTGCTCTTACCCGAGCCGTTGGGGCCGATGAGGCCGTAGATGCGCCCGGCCGGCAGCCGCAGCGACAGACCGGCGAGGATATCCCGCCCCGCCGCGGCGACGGTGACATCCTCCACCGCATAGAGGATGTCGTCCATCGCCGGGCCTTCGTGCCGCTGCCGGGTCATGCTGTCGATATTCGCCCTCACCAAGTCATGTGAACCTTCAGCTTGGCCGTCCGCCCCTCGCCGTAGCCGCAGGAGAACTGGGTCTGGCAGCTGGCGACATAGGCTTCGTCGGTCAGGTTGGTGACGATCAGGTCGACGCCCCAGCCGTCGGCGTCATAACCGATCCAGCCGTCGTAGAGGGTGGTGGACGGCACCCGCAGGGTGTTCTCGTTGTCCGCCCACGAGGCGCCGAGGTAGCGCACACCGCCGCCCAGCGCCACGCCTTTCAGGGCACCGCCGAACACCTCCTGCGGGATGGTGTAGTCGAGACTGGCGGAAGCCTGACGCTCGGGCACGATGTAGGGCGTCCTGCCGATCAGGCCGGCGTCGGCGTCCTTGGTGATCTCCAGGTCGAGCACGGTGAGGGCAGCGGTGGCGCGCAGGTCGGGGGTGATGTTGGCGCGCGCCTCAAGCTCGATACCGCGCGAGGACACCTCGCCGATCTGGGTTTCGGCCAGATAGGGGCCGGTGACGACGTTCTGGCGGGTCAGGTCGAACAGGGCGACGGTGAACAGGGCATCCATGAAGTCGGGCGCGTACTTCAGGCCGACCTCGTACTGCGTGCCGGTTTCCGGCTTGAAGGCGCCGGCCATGGAGGAACCGAGCACCGGGTTGAAGAAGGTGGCGACGCTGGCATAGGGCGTCAGGCCGCCGGCGAAGGTATAGGCGAGACCGGCGCGGCCGCTCAACTGGCCTTCGGTGCTGCTGTACTCCGAGGTGCCGTCGGAGTCGGTGAACACCCGGTCGTAGCGGCCGTTGAGGGTGGCGAGCCAGCCATCGCCGAAGCGCACCTGATCCTGCAAGTAGACGCCCACCTGGTTCATGACCAGATCCTGCTCCAGGTACGGCGAGCGAGCACCCTGGGCGGCGCCGTACTGCGGATTGGTGGCGCTGATGCCGGTGGCGGAGCCGGAACTCTGCACCTGATCCATGCCGAAATACTTGTAGTCGAGGCCAGCCAGCAGGGTGTGGGCCAGCGGGCCGGTCTGCGCCGCCATCTCCACCTGATTGTCGACCAGCAGGGTGTTGACCTGGGTGTCATGGCTGAAGTTGATGCGCGTCAGGGTGTTGTCGGCATCGGTCGGCGTCGGCGAGAAGCCGGCATAACCATAGGGGTAGAGCGACACTTCCCGCACGTCGCTGTAGCCGTAGCGCAGGTTCTGGCGGGCGGTGAGGCCGCTGTCGAAGTGGTGCTCCAGTTCGTAGCCGAGCGTCACCTGCTGGCGCTTGTAGCTGTCGATGTCCGGCTCGGTGAAGTTGGCGTCGCGGGCGATGCGGCCGAACGGCGCATCGACCACCGTGCCGACATAGGGCAGGAAGGCGCCGCCGTTGTGGACCTCGTCGATATTGGTGTAGCTGCCGAGGACGGTCACCCGGGTGCGATCGTTCGGCGTCCACAGCAGGCTCGGCGCCAGGGTACCGCGCAAGCCTTCCGCATGGTCGCTGGCGCCGTCGCCGCCGGCGACGCGGCCGGTGAGGCGGTAGGCCAGCGTCTCGTCGATACGGTCGCCGATGTCGAGGCCGGTGGTGGCGCGGCCGCTGTCCTCCAGGGTGCCGTCGATGTAGCGCAGGCGCCCCCCGGTCGGCCGCTTGGAGACATAGTTCACCAGCCCGCCCGGATTGCTGCCCCCATAGAGCACCGAAGCCGACCCGCGCAGCACCTCCACCCGCTCCAGGGTGAAGCTGTCGGTGAAGAAGCCGCCGAAGCCGTAGCCGTAGTTTTGCAGGCCGTCCTGGTAGACGCCGGTCTGGGTCGCCTGGAAGCCGCGGATGAACATCCAGTTGGTGTCGCTGTCGGGGCCGAAGGGCTGGGTGGTGACGCCGGCGACGTAGCGCAGCGCCTCGTCCGCCTTTTCGGCGCCGCGGCTGTCCATTTCCTCGCGGCCGACCACGGTCACCGACTGCGGTACCTCGGCCAGCGGCACGGCGGTCTTGCTGCCGGTGGCGGTGCGGTCGGCGACGACGCCCCGCACCGGCGCCGTGGCCTCGGCGGCGCGCGGTGCCCGTTCCGATACCATCAGCGGGTCGAGCAGCACACGCTCGTCGGCTTGCTGCGCCTGGGCGGCCGCCGGCACCAGCACGGCCATGGCGCCGGCTGTCATCAGCATCCAGGTGGTTCGGTCGCTACGTGTCTTGGTCATGTGGGTGATCCCGCCCTCTTCAGCTCGGCGCCGTCCATCGCGCGGCGCGCCTGTCGGTTTCCGCAGAGTGGGCAGCGGTAGCACGGCCGGAAAAGAGCGGTCTTGAAGGATGTTCCGGCGAATTGAACGATCTTGCGACAAAGCGGGATGGCGGCCGGAAGGGATTACGCGGCGCGGTCGCGCAGCCAGGCGCCGGGGGTGACGCCTTCCACCTGCCGGAACACCCGCGTCAGATGGGCCTGATCGGAAAAGCCGGCGGCGGCCGCCGCGTCGGCCAGCGGGATGCGCTGACGCTCCAGCAGCGCCTTCACCCGCTCGATGCGCACCCGCATCTGCCACTTGTGCGGCGGCATGCCGGTGGAGGCCTTGAAGGCGGCACAGAAATAGGACGGCGACAGCCCGGCGAGATCGGCCAGTTCCTGAAGCCGCACGCCACGCAAACAGTGCTCCTCCATGAAGGCGGTGACACGACGAAGCTGCAAGGGCGTCAGGCTGCCTTTGCGCGCCCCGCCGCCGCCCGCCGCCAGGTCGGCGGCGCCACCGCCATCGGCCAAGGCTCCCGCCACGGCGGCGATCAGGCCGTCACCATAGAGATCACAGCCGCTGCCCGGCCCATCGCATTCGGCGGCGATCAGGTGAGCAAGCCGCAGCAGGCGATCATCGGAAAACCCCAGCCGGGGCACCGCCAGTGCCTGGGATCGCGCATCCAGACCACCGGCTGCACGGGCGGACAGCGTTTCGAGGTCGAGGTGGATGTCCAGATGGGTGAGTTCGCGCACCTGACCGGCCTGCGACGTCACCGCCACGCCGGCCGGGATGAAATGCAGCGGCCCATTGCCTCCGCCATCACCGCCGCCACGCCCCGTTCTCCGCCCGCCGGGCAACCGCACCTCGATACCGCCCTGCCCCTGCTGGCCGAGGATCACCACCAACCGCGGCACCTGCGAGACATATTCGCCACGAGCATGGGGCGAACAGGTGACCCGCCATAGGTCGGCGATGGCGCCACGCCAAGCCCGCCACTTCAACCCGCCGATCACCGAGATCCCCTCGATGGTCGTCTGCATGTTCGGATGAAAGGTCATGGCCCCTGTTCCGGCTCCACATCGCCCGCCGCCCGACGCACGGATGCAGGCGGATCAGCCGACTATGGCCAATATCGCCTCAAGATGCAAATGCGACCTATTTTCATTGAAGGCGAACTGAGGAATCGCCATAGCAAAAGGCCCCGATCGCATCCTGCGCCGGGGCCTTCCGAAATTGGTGGGCGCACAAGGACTCGAACCTTGGACCCGCTGATTAAGAGTCAGCTGCTCTACCAACTGAGCTATGCGCCCGCAGGATACTTTTCTGCGGCCCGACAGGGGATTAGCACCGCTTTCGCGGGGCGGTCCGTCCTGCCGAGGCGCGCTTTATACCCAACGCCTTGAGCCCCCGCAAGACCTTTTTTGAAAAAGTTTCACGCTCCCGATCACGGTTCGTCATAGCCGCCGCGCCGCCCGATCTGGACATCACGGTGGATATGAACGCTCATCAGACACCCGAAGGCGATCATCAGGGTGAGCATGGCGGTTCCGCCGTAGGAGATCAGCGGCAACGGCACCCCCACCACCGGAATCAATCCCATCACCATGGCGATATTGATGAAGACATACAGGAAGAAGGTGGTGGTCACCCCGATCGCCACCAGCCGGCCGAACTGGTGGCGGCTGCGCACGGCGATGACGAAGCCGTAGATCAGCACGATCACATACAACGCCAGCAGCACCAGCCCGCCAGCCATGCCGAATTCCTCGGCCATCATGGTGAAGATGAAGTCGGTCTGCCGCTCCGGCAGGAAGTTCAAGTGACTCTGGGTGCCTTGCAGGAAGCCCTTGCCGAACAGCCCGCCCGAGCCCAACGCGATCTTCGATTGCAGGATGTGATAGCCGGTCCCGAGCGGGTCGCTCTCCGGGTTGAGGAAGGTCAGCACCCGGTTCTTCTGGTAGTCGCGCAGGAAGTTCCACGCCACCGGCACCGCCGCCATCCCCACCCCCAGCACCAGCACGAACTTCCACAGCCGCACGCCGGACATGAAGAAAATCACCCCCGATCCCGCGATCAGCATCAGCGCCGTCCCCAGATCGGGCTGCTTCAGCACCAGACCGGCGGGAGCGAAGACCAGCAACATGGGCGGCACGAGGTAGAACGGCCTCCCCACCTCCTCCAGGCTGGCGCCATGAAAGTAGCGGGCCAGGGCCAGCACCAGCGACACCTTCATCAGTTCCGACGGTTGCAGCTGGAAAAACCCGAGGTCGATCCAGCGCTGCGCCCCCATTCCGATCTCGCCGCGCACCTCCACCGCCACCAGCAGCCCGAAGACGATGCCGTAGATGACATAGGCCCAGCGCATCAGTTGCCGCACGTCGATCAGGGCGATGCCGAGCATGAACACCAGACCGACGGCGAATCGCGCCATCTGGCGGTTGGCCCAGGGTTCCCAACTGCCGTTGGCGGCGGAATACAGCATCAGGAAGCCGGCCGAGGCGATCAGCGTGATGAAGAACACCAGGCTCCAACTCACCTGCCACAGCTTCTCGGCTGTGGTCATGTCGCCCCGGCGACGGCGGTGAGAGAGGAACTCGGACATGCCTCAGGTTCCCGTCCCGTCCGGCTTGGCCAGCGGGCGCGGCAGGCCGTTGGTGAACACCGCCGGCCGCAGGTCACCCGCCACGGTGGCCCCGCCGGCGGTGCCGGTGGGATCGTCGGGGCCGGGCTCGGCCTCCGGCGGCAAAGCCATCATCTCTTCCGGCGCCGGCGTGCGGCGGGCGGGGTCGAGGCGGATGCATTCATCCATGATCGCCTTGGCGATGGGCGCCGCCACCGTCGAGCCGCCGCCGCCATGTTCCACCACGACCGAGCAGGCATACCGCGGGTTGTCGTAAGGGGCATAGGCGACGAAGAGGGCGTGGTCGCGGAAGCGCCACGGCAGATCCTCGTTCTTGATGACGCCGCCCTGGCGCTCGGTCATGGTGATGCGGCGCACCTGGGCGGTGCCGGTCTTGCCGGCCATCTGCACATCGGGATGGGACAGCGCCGCCTTGCGCGCCGTGCCCTGGGCGCCGTGGATGACCTCCAGCATGCCCAGCCGCACCATGTCGAGGTTCTGGCGGGAAATCCCAAGCGGCTCCGGCGTCTGCGCCGGGCGGGGCAGCAGGTTGCCGTCCGGGCCGACGATCTGCCGGGTCAGCACCGGCCGCACCGCCAGCCCGGTCGCCAGCCGTGCCGTCATCACCGCCAGTTGCAGCGGCGTCGTCAGCACATAGCCCTGGCCGATGCCGGCCACCAGGGTCTCGCCCTTGTGCCACGGCTGGTCCAGGGTGGCGCGCTTCCAGGCGGTGGTGGGAACCAAGCCAGGCCGCTCGTGCGGCAGGCCGACGTCCACCACCTTGCCGAGGCCGAAGCGGTGGGACATCTCGGCGATGCGATCGACCCCGACCCGCTTGGCGATCTCGTAGAAGTAGACATCGCACGACTGGGCAAGGGCCTGCACCAGATTCATGGCGCCGTGGCCGCCCTTCTTCCAGCAGTG
>JAEWWF010000151.1 GCA_023396465.1 Pseudomonadota bacterium | reverse complement strand
CGGCGGCGCGCATGCGGTCCATCACGTCGGTCACCAGCGTCACATGGCTGCCCGACAGGATCGACAGGCCGACCACGTGCACGCCTTCCTCCAGCGCCGCGTTGACGATCTGCGCCGGGGTCAGGCGAATGCCTTCATAGACCACTTCCATGCCGGCATCGCGGGCCCGCACCGCCACCTGTTCGGCGCCGTTGGAATGGCCGTCGAGGCCCGGCTTGCCGACGAGGATCTTCACCCGGCGGCCAAGGCGGTCGGAGACGGCATCCACATGCGCCCGCACCTCCACCATGCCCGACTCCGAGGCGGCCGAGGCGGCGCGGCCGACGCCGGTCGGCGCCCGGTATTCGCCGTAGACCTCGCGCAGCACCTGCGCCCACTCGCCGGTGGTGACGCCGGCATGGGCGCAGGCGATGGACGGTTCCATGATGTTGCGGCCTTCGCGCGCCGCCGCCGTCAGGTCGGCGATGGCGGCCTCGGCGGCCTTGCCGTCGCGGTTCGCCCGCCACGCTTTCAGCGCTTCGATCTGCTCGCGCTCGACGCTTTCGTCGACGGTGAGGATGGAGCCGTCGCCGGTGGTCAGCGGGCTCGGCTCGGCATCGGTGAAGGCGTTGACGCCGACCACCGTCATGGTCCCCGACTCGATGGCCTTCAGGCGGCGGGTGTTGGATTCCACCAGCCGCTGCTTCATGTAGCTCGACTCGACGGCGGCGATGGCGCCGCCCATGGCGTCGATTCGCGCCAGTTCGTCGCGCGCCTGGGCCTTCAGCTCCTCCACCTTGGCGGTGACGACGGGGGAGCCGTCGAACAGGTCGCCATATTCCAGCAGGTCGGTTTCATAGGCGACGATCTGCTGGAGGCGCAGGGACCACTGCTGGTCCCACGGGCGCGGCAGGCCGAGCGCCTCGTTCCAGGCGGGCAGCTGCACGGCGCGGGCGCGGGCGTTCTTCGACAGGGTGACGGCCAGCATTTCCAGCAGGATACGGTAGACGTTGTTTTCCGGCTGCTGCTCGGTCAGGCCCAGGCTGTTGACCTGCACGCCATAGCGGAAGCGGCGGTGCTTCTCGTCCTCGACGCCATAGCGTTCGCGGCAGATCTCGTCCCACAGTTCGGTGAAGGCGCGCATCTTGCACAGCTCGGTCACGAAGCGGATGCCGGCGTTGACGAAGAAGCTGATGCGGCCGACCACCTCGGGGAAGTCCTCCGCCGGCACCTGGCCCGAGTCGCGCACCGTGTCCAGCACCGCCTGGGCGGTGGCAAGGGCATAGGCCAGTTCCTGCTCCGGCGTCGCCCCGGCTTCTTGCAGGTGGTAGGAGCAGACGTTCATCGGGTTCCACTTGGGAACCTCGCGGTAGGTGAAGGCGATGACGTCGTTGGTCAGCTTCAGCGACGGCTGCGGCGGGAAGATGTAGGTGCCGCGCGACAGGTATTCCTTCACCAGATCGTTCTGCGTCGTGCCTTGCAGGCTTTTGCGCTCCGCCCCCTGGCGCTCGGCGGTGGCGATGTAGAGCGACAGCAGCCACGGCGCCGGGGCGTTGATGGTCATCGACGTGTTCATCTTGCCGAGCGGGATCTCGTCGAACAGCGTCTGCATGTCGCCGATGTGGCAGACGGGCACGCCGACCTTGCCGACCTCGCCGCGCGCCAGCGGATGATCGGAGTCATAGCCGGTCTGGGTCGGCAGATCGAAGGCGACGGAGAGGCCGGTCTGACCGCGCGAAAGATTCTTGCGATACAGCTTGTTGCTCTCCACCGCCGAGGAATGCCCCGAATAGGTGCGGAAAAGCCACGGCTTGTCGCGCTTCGGCACGGCAGAGGCGGGGGGAGTGTCAGGCTTCTCGCTCATTCCGGGGTCCTCCGATCAGGGTGAGAGTGTTCCACTTCTGCAACCCTAAGTTCATGGCGTTGATTATAATATTACTCATGCCCTAGGCATCTAGGCAAGAAAGTATCATTTTGTGCATTGCGAAGAAAGCGACAAAACGCTAAGGATGGTGCAACGCCGCCTCCCGCAACGACCGCGAGGAGCCGGACATTGGATTGTGCACCGCCGAAAAAATGCAAGGCGGGCCGATCCGGTCCGCGGGCGAAACACTGGGAACAGATCTAGGGGAGTGCGACGATGACCAGCACTGCGGAAGTGATCAGCCTGAAGGGCGGTCAGGACACCAAGGACCTGTACGAGATCGGCGAGATTCCGCCGCTCGGCCATACCCCGAAGAAGATGTACGGCTGGCTGATCCGCCGGGAACGCCACGGTCCGCCGGAACAGTCGTTCCAGGTGGAAGTGGTGGACGTGCCGGAGCCGGACAGCCACGAGGTTCTGGTCATGGTCATGGCCGCCGGCGTCAATTACAACGGCGTCTGGGCCGGCCTCGGCAAGCCGATCTCGCCCTTCGACGTCCATGGCGCGCCGTTCCACATCGCCGGTTCCGATGCCTCCGGCATCGTGTGGAAGGTCGGCTCCAAGGTGAAGGCGTGGAAGGTGGGCGACGAGGTGGTCATCCACTGCAACCAGGACGACGGCGACGACGAGGAGTGCAACGGCGGCGACCCGATGCTCTCCCCCAGCCAGCGCATCTGGGGCTACGAGACGCCCGACGGCTCCTTCGCGCAGTTCACCTGCGTGCAGGCGCAGCAGCTGATGCGCCGTCCCAAGCACCTGACCTGGGAAGAAAGCGCCTGCTACACGCTCACCCTCGCCACCGCCTACCGCATGCTGTTCGGCCACCGTCCGCATATCCTGCGGCCCGGCCACAACGTGCTGGTGTGGGGCGCCTCCGGCGGCCTCGGGTCCATGGCGATCCAGCTGTGCGCCACCGCCGGCGCCAACGCCATCGGCATCATCTCCGACGAGACCAAGCGTGATTTCGTCATGAGCCTGGGCGCCAAGGCGGTGCTCAACCGCAAGGACTTCAACTGCTGGGGCCAACTGCCGCCGGTGAACGGCGAGGGATTCAAGGAGTACATGCAGGAGGTCCGCAAGTTCGGCAAGGCGATCTGGGAGATCACCGGCAAGGGCAACGACGTCGACATCGTCTTTGAACACCCCGGCGAGCAGACCTTCCCGGTGTCGTGCAACGTGGTGAAGCGTGGCGGCATGGTGGTGTTCTGCGCCGGCACCACCGGCTACAACCTCACCTTCGACGCGCGGTTCGTGTGGATGCGCCAGAAGCGCATCCAGGGCAGCCACTTCGCCCACCTGAAGCAGGCGGCCCAGGCCAACCAACTGGTGATCGAGCGTCGCATCGACCCCTGCATGTCGGAAGTGTTCTCGTGGGAGGACATTCCGAAGGCCCATACCCTGATGCTGGAAAACAAGCACAAGCCCGGCAACATGGCGGTGATGGTCCAGGCCAAGCTGCCCGGCCGCCGCACGCTGGAAGACGTTCTGGAAGGCTGACGGCGCGGCGCGCGCCCGCGCCTGACGCAACGGCGCGCGCCCGCGGTCTTCGCGGCATCCGACCGGCCGGCGCCCGCTTCCTGGAAGGGGAGCCGGCCGGCGGACCGCATCCCCCGACCCGCTGAGAGAGAAGAAGCCGTGCAGATGCCCGCCAAGCTCATCATCAACGACCTGCTGCATACCTGCGAGAAGGCGCTCTATACCGCTCGCGGCGTGCTCGACACCATCCGCGAACACGTCGCCGGCAAGGTGACGGTCGGCGGCAAGGTGGACGCCGACGGGCTGGAACAGCACCAGTTCGCCGTTCACGGCTATGCCTGGTACGCCACCTACGTGGCGGCGCTGGAGCAGATGCTGGCCTGGGGCCGCCGGCTGGAAAAGCAGGGGCGCTTCGGGGAGCTGGAACAGCTTCTGGTCCAGGCCGCGTTCTCGGAATACCTGCATCAGATCTTCGGCGGACTGCCCATGGGGCAGGGCGAAATGGTCCGGCTGGCCGATTTCGGCATCGAGGTGCGCCAGCGCCAACTGTTGCAAAGCCCGCAGACCACGCTGTTGCGCGAACACGGCTTCACCGCCGCCTGCAAGAAGCGCATCGCCGAGCTGATCCGCGACGGCGAGCACTTCGGCGACCTTGGTCTCGAAGACGAGACGCTGGCCCTGGTGCGCGACACCTTCCGTCGCTTCGCCGAGGAAAAGGTCGTCCCCCATTGCCACGACTGGCACCTGAAGGACGAACTGATCCCGCTCGATGTCGTCGAGCAGATGGCGGAACTGGGCGTCTTCGGCCTGACCATCCCCGAGGAGTTCGGCGGCCACGGCATGGGCAAGACCGCCATGTGCGTGGTGACGGAAGAACTCAGCCGCGCCTACATCGGCGTCGGCTCCCTCGGCACCCGCTCGGAGATCGCGGCCGAACTCATCCGCCTGGGCGGCACCGAGGAGCAGAAGCAGCACTACCTGCCGAAGATCGCCTCCGGCGAGATCCTGCCGACGGCGGTGTTCACCGAGCCCAACACCGGCTCCGACCTTGCCAGCCTTCGCACCCGCGCGGTCAAGCAGGGTGACGAGTACGTGGTCACCGGCAACAAGACGTGGATCACCCACGCCAGCCGCTCCGACCTGATGACCCTGCTCACCCGCACCAACCCGGACGAGAAGGGATACAAGGGTCTGTCCATGCTGCTGGCCGAGAAGCCGCGCGGCACGGAAGACAACCCGTTCCCGGCCGAGGGCATGGACGGCGGCGAGATCAAGGTGCTCGGCTACCGCGGCATGAAGGAATACGAACTGTCGTTCGACGGCTTCACGGTGCCGGCCGCCAACCTGCTGGGCGGCGTCGAGGGTCAAGGCTTCAAGCAGTTGATGGCGACCTTCGAGAGCGCCCGCATCCAGACGGCGGCGCGGGCCGTCGGCGTGGCGCAGAACGCGCTGGAAGTGGGCCTGCGCTACGCCAACGAGCGCCAGCAGTTCGCCAAGCCGATCTTCGAGTTCCCGCGCGTCTACGGCAAGTTGGCGTGGATGGTGGTGGAAACCATGATCGCCCGTCAGCTGACCTACTTCGCCGGCGAGGAGAAGGACAGCGACCGCCGCTGCGACATCGAGGCCGGCATGGCCAAGCTGCTGGCGGCCCGCGTCGCCTGGGCCAACGCCGACAACGCCTTGCAGATCCACGGCGGCAACGGCTATGCCGAGGAGTATCAGATCAGCCGCATCCTGTGCGACGCCCGTATCCTCAACATCTTCGAGGGCGCGGCGGAAATTCAGGCGCATGTGGTGGCGCGCGGCCTGCTGACCCGCTGAGGGTCGACCGCCGGCGCCTGAGGCAAAGACAGAGCAAACCACCGTGCGCCAGCACGGTGGCCGGCGCGACCGCGCCGCGCGGCACTTGCCGCGTGAGCCAAGCGGCCGATGAGGCCGCGCCGGCGCCTGAGGCAAACAGAATCCAACCAGGCCCCCGAGGGCAGTCCAAGAAAGAAGAAACGCCGGCCTCGGTCTCCGTGGCCGGCGTTTCCATGTCTGCCGACGGGTCTTGGGCGGCGGCCATCGCCGATGGCGCCGCCTCCCGTCGTCGCTGGAGCGTTCTCTTTCCGATCCTTGGCCGGTATACTGCCAACCCTTCAACCATGGCGCACCATGACCCAGACTCCCGCACATCTGCCCGACGTGACCGCCATCGCCTTCGTCGCCGCCCAGTCCGACCTGGCGCAGGAAGCCCTGATGCGGCTGCGCCACCGCTATGGCCACACGCCGCCGGAACGCGCCGACGTGATCGTGGCCTTGGGCGGCGACGGCTTCATGCTGGAGACACTGCACCGCTACATGGCCATGAACCGGCCCATCTACGGCATGAACCGTGGCACCGTCGGTTTTCTGATGAACACCTATGGCGAGGACGATTTGCCGAAGCGGCTGGCGCGGGCGCAGAAGGTGGTGCTTCACCCGTTGCGCATGCTGGCCAGGACGTGCGCCGGCGAGAGCATCGAGGCCCTGGCCATCAACGAAGTGTCCATGCTGCGCGAGACGCGCCAGGCGGCCAAGCTGCGTATCAGCATCGACGGCAAGGTGCGCTTGCAGGAACTGATCTGCGACGGCGCCCTGGTCTGCACCGCCGCCGGGTCCACCGCCTACAACCTGTCGGCCCATGGACCGATCCTGCCCATGGGATCGAACGTCATGGCCCTGACGCCGATCAGCGCCTTCCGTCCCCGTCGCTGGCGCGGTGCCATTCTGCCGCATACCGCCAAGGTGGCGTTCGAGATCCAGGAAAGCGGCAAGCGCCCGGTGTCGGCGGTGGCCGATTACACCGAAGTGCGCAACGTGGCGCGGGTGGAGATTCACGAAGCGCGGGACGTGCATCTGACCATGCTGTTCGACCCCGAGCACAATCTGGAGGAACGCATCCTGAGCGAGCAGTTCGCACCATGACGGCGCCCGACCATCGCACGGTGGGGGCTTGGGGATTGGCTCTGGCGCTGGGGGGCGCTGGGGGATGGGTGTTCACCAAGATCGGCACGCCGCTGCCGTGGATGCTCGGCGCCATCTTCTTCAATCTGGCGGCGGCGATGGCTGGGTTGCGGCCGAAGACGCCCAACCCGCTGCGGCTGGGCATGGTGGCGGTGCTGGGGGTGATGCTCGGCAGCGCCTTCACGCCCGATATCGTCGATCACCTGGGCGACTGGGTGGTCAGCATGGCGGGGCTGTTCGTCTATGTCATCGTCGCCACCGGCGCCGTCATGCTGTTCTTCCGCCGGGTGGTGAAGTTCGGGCCGGTGACGAGCTACTTCTCCGCCGCGCCGGGCGGTCTGACCGAGATGATCATGGTCGGCACCGCCATGGGCGGCGACGAGCGCGCCATCAGTCTGGTGCATTCCATTCGCATCCTCATCACCGTCTTCATGCTGCCGTTCCTCTATCAGGTGTTCGTCGGCTATGAGCGGCCCGAGGGCGGGCTGCCGCCGGCGGATGCCGTCCTGACCGCCGCCGATCTCGGTCTGCTGGCGGCCAGCGCCGTTCTGGGGGCGGCGGTCGCGCGCCTGTTCCACCTGCCGGCCTATTTCCTGACCGGTCCCATGCTGGGCAGCGCCGTGGTCCATCTGGCGGAACTGACCGCCGCCCACCCGCCGCCGGTGGTGGTGGCGGTGGCGCAGGTGGTCATCGGCGCCAGCATCGGCAGCCGCTTCGTCGGCGTGCCGCTGAAGTCCATGCGCGATACCTTCCTGGCCGCGCTCGGTTCCACCTCCATCATTCTGGTGGTGGCGGCGGGTTTCTCGGCGGCGGTGCAGGCGATGACCGGGATTCCGTTCTCCTCCCTGATCCTCGCCTTCAGTCCCGGCGGAGTGGCGGAGATGTCGCTGATCGCCATTTCCCTTGGCCGCGACGTCGCCTTCGTCTCCACCCACCATCTGGTCCGCATCATGCTGGTGGTGATGATGGCGCCGCTGGTGTTCAGCCTGCTGCGCAATGCGCTGGCGCCGCCCGGGACGTCGGAGGGGCCGGGCGGCGGTGGCAGCGAAGACGGGGGTCGCCAGGGGTGAGCCTTGGGTGGGCGGCCTGCCCGCGTCAGGCCAGCAGGCTCCACGCCAGACCGGCGATGATGGCGCCGCTCAGCGAGAAGGCGATGTAGGCGGCGAACACCGGCAGCCGGGCCAGGGCGAAGACGGCGATGGCCGCCGGAATGCTGGTGACGCCGCCGGCCACCAGGAAGCTCATGGCCGCGCCCGGCGCCATGCCTTGGCCGAGCAGCCCACTCACCAGCGGCAGGGCGGCATAGCCGTTAAGATAAGCCGGCACGCCCACCAGCGCCGCCGATAGCACCGGCACCACGCCGCTGCCACCCACCGCCTGCGCCACCACCTCGGCCGGAACGTAGGCCAGCATCAGACTTTCCAGCAGGAAGGCCAGCGCCAGCCACTTGCCAAGGAACAGGGCGGTGTCGCGGGCGCTGCCGATGAACTGAGTCCGCCGCAGGGCATCGCTCCAGAACGCCCACACCACCGGCTTCGGCGCCCGGATCTTGGCCCCGGCGCAGCCGCCGTTGCCGACGCCCGGCCGCAGCGGCTCGGCGAAGGCGGGCAGGCGGGGCAGCAGCAGGGTGCCGAAGCCGCCCAACAGGCCGATGCCGATGGCCGCCACCGTCTTGGCGATGGCGAAGTCGACGCCGAGGGTGCCGGCGGTCATGACGAACATGGACGGGTCCATGATCGGCGAGGCGAGCCAGAAGGCCATCACCGGCGCCAGCGGCACGCCCAGCGCCAGCAAGGCGGCGATCAGCGGGATGACGCCGCAGGAGCAGAACGGCGACAGCGCCCCCATCAGCGACGCCGCCACCACCATGGGCACCACATGGCCCTGGAAGGCCCGGGCGATGAGGTGTTCCGCCCCGCTCGCCTTGGCATAGGCGGCAACGGCGACCGACAGCAGCAGGAACGGCGCCACGCCGAGCAGGCTGGCTGCGGTGAACCGCAGTGACTCCGCCGCCTGCTCCGGCAGGGTCAGGGCCAAGGCCACCGGGATGATCACCAGCGCCGCCACGGCCGGATCGGCCCGGCCCATCACGCGGCCAAGGCCGGCTGTAAAGGCTGTCATGATCGCAACTCCTTCTCCGCTATTCCCAAGAATTATGGAGAAGATCGGCAAAAAAAGCCCGGAAGGAACCGGTGGGCGGCTAGCCGCAGGTGGGCGCGTCGGCGCAGCACTCGGTCAGCAGGAAGCCCATGGTCTCCTTCATCACCGGCAGGTTGGCCCGGCAGATGAGCGTGGTGGCCTGCCGTTCCTGGGTCACCAGATCGACGGCGATGAGCTTGTGCAGGTGGTGCGACAGGGTGGAACGGGGCACTCCCGTCCGGTCCTGCAACGCCATCACCGGCAGCCCGTCGTCGCCGGCCCGCACCAGGATGCGATAGATGGCCAGCCGCGTCTCGTTGCCCAGCGCCTCCAGCCGGCGCGCCGTCTTCCCCATGTCCATGGTCAAGGCATAGCACTCCGCTGCGGCGGCTTCAACGGTATTCTCAAGATTTTCGGAATAGACCCGGCCCACGCCGGGCTCAGGCGTGGCCGGCGGTATCGATCAGGCGTCCGGTGTCGATGCCCATGCGGGTCATGGCGAGGCCCCACTTGCCGCCATTGTCGTTGCCGAACAGCAAATCCTCGTCGGGCTGGCAGATCAGCCAGGCGTTTTCCTTCAACTCGCTGTCGAGCTGGCCGGAGCCCCAGCCGGCATAGCCGAGCACCATCAGGCTGTGGCGCGGACCCTGGCCGGCGGCGATGTCCTTCAGCACCTCGGCGGTGGCGGTCAGCGAGATGTTGCTGTCCACCGGCAGGGTGCCGTCGTCGCGGTAATCGGCGGTGTGCAGCACGAAGCCACGGGCGGCTTCCACCGGGCCGCCGAAATGGACGCGGATCTGTTCGGTGGGCACGCTCGGGGTGATGCCCATCTGTTCCAGGATGTCATCGAAGGACAGCTGGTCGATGATGCGGTTCACCACAAGGCCCATGGCGCCCTCGGCGGTGTGCGCGCAGAGGTACACCACGGTGCGATGGAAGTTGGAGTCCGCAAGGGCCGGCATCGCCACCAGGCATTTGCCGACCAGATACCCCGATGTGGAAAGCGTCATGGTCATTCCGAACACTTATGCCGAAGCCGGGCCGACGGCAAGGGGTGCCGCTTCATCCGGTCAATGTATCACTTGGGCGTGAGGCGCCTCACATCAATCCGAAACGGCTTGCCCGCGCCCCTGTCCATAGTCATATCCTGCCTTCGGCCACTGAGCCTACCCTGATCCAGAAGCCGCCGGCCCGGTGGCCAGAGGACCATCCATGCCCCACGCCGTCGCCCGTCTGTTCGCCCTGCTCCTTGTCGCCCTGATGGCCGCCGTGCCGGCGTGGGCGCAATGGGCCGAGCCCGGTTCCTCCGGCTGGGCGGAGACCGGCGAGGCCGACGTGCGGCTGGTGGCGGCCGAAGGCGCGACGGGAGATCGTGACACGATCACGCTCGGCCTGCACTTCCGCCTGAAGGACGACTGGAAGGTCTATTGGCGTGATGCCGGCGATGCCGGTTATCCGCCGGAGATCGACTGGACGGGATCGGAGAACCTCGCCTCCGCCGAGATGGCCTTCCCGGCGCCGCACCGTTTCAGCGTGCTCGGCATCGAGACCGCCGGCTACAAGACCGAGGTTGTCTACCCGCTCGCCGTGCGCCTGGAGGAGCCCGGCCGGCCGCTGACCGCGCGGGCGTCGGTGGACTACCTCATCTGCGCCGAAATCTGCATCCCCGGCCGTGTCGATCTCACCCTGGCGCTGCCCGGCGGCCCGGGCGGGCCTACCCAGTTCGCCCACCTGATCGAAAGCTGGAAGGCGCGGGTGCCGGCCTTCGGCAGCGGCAACGGCCTCGCGGTGAGCGAGGCGGTGGTGGAAACCGGCGGCGAGCGCCAGCACCTGCGGGTAACGGTGACCGCCGATCCGGCGGTGCGGGCGCCGGACCTGTTCGTCGAAGGGCCGGACGAGTTGCGCATCGGTCCGCCGCAGGTGTTCTTGCGTGATGGCGGGCGCACCGCCGTGCTGCGGGCGCCGGTGCGCGAAGGAACCCTGACCGGTGGCGAGGCGCTGCGGTTGACCGTGGTCGATGGCGACCGGGGGCTTCAGACGGCCGCCGCCCCGGCGGTGGTGGCGGTCTCGGCGCTGCCGCCGTTGGAGGGCGGCGGGGCGCCGGTGCTGGTCGTCATGCTCGGGCTGGCGCTGATCGGCGGCCTTATCCTCAACATCATGCCGTGCGTGCTGCCGGTGCTCAGTCTGAAGGTGATGGGCATAGCCCAACTGGGCGGAGCGGAGCGTCGGACGGTGCGCTTGGCCTTCCTCGCCACCGCTGCTGGCATCGTCGCCGCCTTTCTGGCCCTGGCCGCCGGGGCTGTGGCGCTGAAGACGGCGGGGGCGGCGGTGGGCTGGGGCATCCAGTTCCAGCAACCGTTGTTCCTGGTGGCGATGATCGTGCTGCTGTCGCTGTTCGCCGCCAACCTGTGGGGCCTGTTCGAGATCCGCTTGCCCGGCGCGGTCGGCGATGCCGCCGTCGCCCACGACCGGCCGCACGGCATGGCCGGCCATTTCGGGTCCGGCGTGTTCGCCACGCTGTTGGCGACGCCGTGTTCGGCGCCCTTCCTCGGCACCGCCATCGGCTTCGCCCTGGCGCGCGGCCCGCTGGAGATCGTCGCCATCTTCGCCGCCCTCGGCCTCGGAATGAGCCTGCCCTACCTGCTGGTCGCCGCCGCCCCCGGTATCGCCCGCCTGCTGCCCAAGCCCGGCCGCTGGATGGTGACGGTGAAGATGGTGCTGGGCGCTGCCCTGGCGCTCACCGCCCTGTGGCTGCTGTGGGTGCTGTCGGCGCAGGTGGGGACGCGGGCGGCGGTGGGTGTCGCCGCGCTCATGTCGGCCGCCGTGGCGGTGCTGGCCGCTCGCCGCCGGGTCGGCGCGGTGCGCGGACGGATGGCGGCTGGAGTGGTGGCGGTTCTGGCGCTGGCTGCCTTCACCGCCCCGTGGTGGCCGGCCGCGGCCCGGCCCGAGGCGTCCGCTGGCGATGCTGTCACCGCCTGGGCCGCCTTCGACGAGACCACCATCGCCACCCTGGTGGGCGACGGCAAGGTGGTGTTCGTCGATGTCACCGCCGATTGGTGCGTCACCTGCAAGGTGAACAAGGCCGCCGTGATCGACCGTGGCGCCGTCGCCGCCGCCCTGAAGCAGCCGGTCGTGGTGCCCATGCAGGCCGACTGGACCAACCCGGACGAGCGCATCAGCCGCTATCTGCAGTCCTTCGGCCGCTACGGCATTCCCTTCAACGTCGTCTACGGCCCGGCGGCGCCCGAGGGCATTCCGCTGCCTGAACTGCTGACCGAACGCGTGGTGCTCGACGCCCTGGCGCGGGCCGGCGGCTGACCTGGACAGCGGCGCCGGCGCCTCCCATGTGAGGGCAGCGTTTTCACTTGCTGCAATCCTGATGGAGGACCGTTCATGCCCGTTTCCGCCGGTGACCGCATTCCCGCCATGACTCTCAAGGCGGCCAGCGACGAGGGCCCCAAGGACATTGACACCGGCGCCCTGTTCGGCGGCCGCACGGTGGTGCTGTTCAGCGTTCCCGGCGCCTTCACCCCCACCTGTTCGGCCAAGCACCTGCCGGGCTTCATCGAGAAGCACGACGCGCTGAAGGCCAAGGGGGTGGACGAAGTGGTGTGCCTCGCCGTCAACGACGCCTTCGTCATGACCGCCTGGGGCCGCATGAACGACTGCCTGGGCAAGATCACCATGCTGGCCGACGGCAACGGCGACTTCACCAAGGCGCTCGGCCTCGACATGGACGCCAGCAAGCACGGCATGGGCACCCGCGGCCAGCGCTTCGCCCTCATCGCCCGCGACGGCGTGGTCGAGCAGGTGTTCGTGGAGGAGCCGGGACAGTTCAACGTCTCCAGCGCCGACAACGTCCTCGGCCACCTGTGACCGAGCGGCGCGGGCGGCCCCTTGCGCCGCCCGCGCCGGCACGCTAAGCCGAGGCTTACGACGGGCGGCGACAGGCGGAGAGCGGTCATGACACGAGCACGCGCGGGCATCCTGACGGCGGCGGCCGTTCTTCTGTTGTCGGCATGTACCCTGCACGATCCGCGCGGCCGCCCGGTGCCGGGGGAGAACTTCAATCCTGGCGGCGGTTTCGGCGTGTCGTCGGAAGCCCGCTCCACCCCCGATCTCGCTTCGGCGCCGCGTCTGTTTTCAGGCAGCGGTGACGGCGATGCGCTCACCGGCGGCCTCACCCGCGTGCAGCATACGGCCC
>JAEWWF010000276.1 GCA_023396465.1 Pseudomonadota bacterium | reverse complement strand
CCTCCGCGCCGGCCTTGCGGAACAGGTTCACCGCCGCCTGGGCGGTGCCGCCGGTGGCAAGCAAGTCGTCGAGCACTACCACCCGCTGGCCGGGCTGCACGGCATCGGCCTGGATTTCCACCGTGTCGGTCCCGTATTCGAGCGAGTATTCATAGCGCATGGTCTTGCCCGGCAGCTTGCGCGGCTTGCGCACCATGACGAAGCCGAGACCGAGTTTCAGCGCCAGCGGCGCCGCCACCAGGAAACCGCGCGATTCGACCCCCGCCAGCACATCGGGCTGCCACGCCGAAACCTTTTTCGCCAGTCGTCCCATGCTGACCTGCCAGGCATCGGGATGCGCCAGCAGGGTGGAGATGTCGTAAAAGTTGATTCCTGGCTTCGGGAAATCGGGAATCTGGCGGATGTGGTCGCGGATATCCATCGCGGCGCGGGCCTCTCCTGAAGCGAGTGAGTCGTAAGGCTGAGGGCATCCTACTCCGAACCGTCATGGGGTCAAACACTCGTGTCATCCGGGTGGTGACGGTAAAAATGATGCGCTTGCAGGAGTTGCTGAATCAAATGTTGCGGCGCCGGGGGCATCGGCCTAACGTCTTTTCCAGCGGAGGAAAAACGGGGTCACGCAATCATGGCCATCGCCGAGGACGCGGCCGTCGTCGACAGCCCGGAGGAGGTTGACGTCGCGCGGGTGCAGGAACGAATCCAGAGTCTGTATGAGGAACTGAGTCCCCAACTCAAGCAAGCTGGCCGTTACGTGCTGGCTCACCCGGAGGAGGTGGCGCTCACGTCCATGCGACGGCTGGCGCAGCATGCCGGCGTGAAACCGTCCACCATGGTGCGGCTGGCCCGTGCCCTTGGCTTCGACGGCTTCGAGACGCTGCGCGAGCCCTATCGCTGCTGGCTGAGGGGCGGCGAGGGCGCCTATGTCGCCCGCGCCCGCAACCTCCAGGCCCGTGGCGAGGCCGGCACCGTCGGTCTGATCCGCGAGATGCTGGAGGTGGACGCGGCGGTGTTGGGCCAGATGGCGCAGGACGAGGACAGGGTGGCGACGCTGGCGGCCTGCCGCGAAACACTGGTGAAGGCCCGCTGCGTCTACGTCCTCGGCTTGCGCAGTGTGTTCTCGCTGGCCCACTATTTCCACTATGCCTACGGCATGGCGCACAGCAACGCGGTGCTGGTGCACGGCACCGCCGGCACGGTGTTCGACGGCCTGCGCGGCATCGGGCCGCAGGACGTGCTGCTGTGCTTCAGCTTCCGCCCCTATGCCCGCGACACGGTGCTGGCGGCGGAGGTGGCGGCCGATGCCGGCGCCACCCTGATTGCGGTCACCGACAGCGTGGTGTCGCCCATCGCGCTCCGCGCCCGCCATGTGCTGGCGGTGGAGACGGGCAGCCCCAGCTTCTTCTCCTCCATCGTGCCGGCCATGTCGGTGGTGCAGGTGCTGGTGGCGGCGGTGATCGCCCATGGCGGCGAGGAGGCCCTGGATGCCATCAGCAGCGCCGAGGAACAGCTCGCGCGCTTCAATGCCTATTGGCAGGAACCCCGACGCCGACGGAAGACGCCATGACCCATGTGTTTCATCGCCAACTCGCCGCCGACTATCCGGTCGCCGTGCAGGGAGAAGGCTGTTACATCATCGACGCCGATGGCCGGCGGTATCTGGATGCCAGTGGTGGGGCGGCGGTGTCCTGTCTCGGCCATTCCGACCGGTCGGTGATCGATGCCATCGTGGCGCAGGTCAACCGGCTGCCCTTCGCCCACACCGGCTTCTTCACCAACCAGCCGCTGGAGGATCTGGCGGCGGTGCTGGCGCAGGCGGCGCCCGGCCCGCTTGATCATGTCTACTTCGTTTCCGGCGGCTCGGAGGCGGTGGAGGCGGCGCTGAAGATGGCGCGTCAGTATTTCCTGGAGATCGGCCAACCGTCCCGGTCGCGCCTCATCGCCCGCCGGCAGAGCTATCACGGCAACACCCTGGGCGCCCTGGCGGCCGGCGGCAACCAGTGGCGGCGGGCGCAGTTCGAGCCCATGCTGATCGAGGTCAGCCACGTTTCGCCCTGCTACGAGTACCGCGACCGTCGCGACGGCGAGACGCTGGAGCACTATGGCGCGCGTCTGGCGCATGAACTGGAAGCCGAAATCCTCCGGCTCGGCCCGGAAACCGTGGCTGCCTTCATGGCCGAGCCGGTGGTCGGCGCCACCGCCGGGGCGCTGCCGCCGGTACCCGGCTACTTCCGCGGCATCCGCGAGGTTTGCGACAAGTACGGCGTGCTGCTGATCCTCGATGAGGTGATGTGCGGCATGGGCCGCACCGGCACCCTGTTCGCCTACGAGCAGGAAGGCATCGTCCCCGATCTGGTCACCATCGCCAAGGGATTGGGGGCTGGCTACCAGCCCATCGGCGCCGTCATGGTGCATGACCGGCTGTACGAGGCGTTCCGCACCGGCAGCGGCTTCTTCCAGCATGGCCACACCTACATGGGGCACCCGACGGCCTGCGCCGCTGCCCTGGCGGTGCAGCGGCGGCTGGCCGAGCCCGGCATGCTGGAGGCGGTGCGGGACACCGGCGCCGCCCTGCGGGCCGCCCTCATCGACCGTTTCGGCGACCATCCTCACGTCGGCGACATCCGGGGCCGTGGCCTGTTCCTGGCGCTGGAGTTCGTCGCCGACCGGGCTGGCAAGCAGCCCTTCGACCCGGCGAAGCGGCTGCATGTCCGGCTGAAGACGGCGGCGCTGGAGCGCGGCCTGATGATTTATCCCATGGGCGGCACCATCGACGGTCGCAGCGGCGATCACGCCCTGCTGGCGCCGCCTTTCATCCTCACCCCGGCCCAGGCGGCGGAACTGGTGGACAAGCTCGCCGCCGCCGTCGACGCGGTGTTTGCGGAGATCGCCCCATGACCAGCCCCGAACCCGATCCGCTGGTGATCTGCGTCGCCCCCAACGGTGCCCGCAAGGTGAAGGCCGACCATCCGGGGGTGCCGCTCACCGCCGCCGAGATGGCCGAGGGCGCCGCCCGTTGGCGCGATGCCGGCGCCTGCATGCTGCATCTGCATGTGCGCGATGCCGTCGGAGGTCACATCCTGGATGCCGACCTCTACCGCGAGGCCATGGCGGCGGTGCGGTCGACCGTCGGCGACGACATGATTCTCCAGATCACCACCGAAGCGGTCGGCCGCTACACGGCGCCGGAGCAGATGGCGGTGGTGCGAGCGGTGCGGCCGGAGGCGGTGTCGCTGGCGGTGCGCGAACTGATTCCCGACGCCGACCACGAAAGCGCCGCCGCCGCCTTTCTGGAGGACCTGTACGCGGCGGAGTGCTTCGTGCAGTACATCCTCTATTCCGGCGAGGACGTCGACCGCCTGCGCGATCTGTGCCGACGCGGCATCGTGCCCGGCAACCGCATGAACGTGCTGTTCGTTCTTGGTCGCTACACACGCAACCAGGAATCAGACCCGCGCGATGTTCTCCCCTTCGTTGAACGCTGGGATACCATCCGCGACGGCCTGTGGAGCGTCTGCGCCTTCGGCCGGCGGGAAGCGGCCTGTGTGCTCACTGCCGCCGGTCTTGGCGGCCACGCCCGCGTCGGGTTCGAGAACAACCTTCATCGCGCCGATGGATCGCTGGCCGCCGACAATGCCGATCTGGTGGCGCAGGTGGCCCAGGGCGGCCGGCTGTTTGGCCGCCGTCCGGCCAAGGCGGATCAGGCTCGGGCACTTTTCAGCGAATGCCGATGACGGTGATCGAAAAGGAATAATACCTCTTCCTGGTCGGATATTTGGTTGGACCGTTCGGCGCAAGGCGCTAGGATGGTGGAACAATCGGTGCGGGGTGTCCGGTTTCGACCGTCCCGCCGCCGGGTCTTGCCCGGCAATCCCGGCCGCATCCCCTGCGGTCGCCGCGAGCCGCTGCCGTCGCCGCGCGCGCTTGCTCCTGCCCGCCGGTGGTGCCGCCGCCGGCCGGCCCGATCAACAGCCTCAGGGAGCTTGGATATGAAGACGTTTGGCGCCCTTACCATCGTCGCCGCGATCACGGCCGGTGCCGCCGTCCTGTCCGGCGCGACTCCCGCGACCGCCCAGGATCAGCAGTTCATCACCATCGGCACCGGCGGCGTGACCGGTGTTTACTATCCCACCGGCGGCGCCATCTGCCGCCTGATGAACATGGGCCGCAAGGATCACGGCATTCGCTGCTCGGTCGAATCCACCGGCGGGTCGGTCTACAACATCAACGCCATCAAGCAGGGCGAACTGGACTTCGGTGTCGTGCAATCGGACGTTCAGGGCCGCGCCTACGACGGCGAGGGCGATTTCAACGAGCCGTTCCAGGATCTGCGCTCGGTGTTCTCGCTGCATGGCGAGCCGCTGCACATCGTCGCCCGCACGGATTCCGGCGTGACCAAGTTCGAGGATCTGAAGGGCAAGCGCTTCAACGTCGGCAATCCCGGCTCCGGCCAGCGGGCGACGGTGGAACTGGTCATGGCCGAACTCGGCTGGAGCATGAACGACCTGTCGCTGGCCGCCGAACTGCGCCCGGCCGAGCAGGCTCAGGCCCTGTGCGACAACCGTGTCGATGCGATCGCCTATACCGCCGGCGTGCCCAATGGATCGGTGAAGGAAGCCACCACCGCCTGCGCCGCCCGTCTGGTGCCCATGCAGGGCGACTGGGCCGATGCCTTCATCGAGAAGTTTCCGTCCTATGCCTTCACCACCATTCCCGGCGGCACCTACCAGGGCACCGACGCGGACGTGGTGACCCTCGGCCCCAAGGCGACCATCGTCACCTCCACCCGCGCCCCTGACGACGTGGTCTATGCCATGGTCAAGGCGGTGTTCGAGAACCTGGACGACTTCAAGAAGCTGCATCCGGCCTTCGGGGAGCTGGAGAAGGAAACCATGGTCAGCGACGGCCTTGCGGCGCCGTTGCACCCGGGCGCCGAGCGTTACTTCCGCGAAGCCGGTCTGCTGAACTAGGCCGGTGAGGGGCGGCGGGGCCGGAGCGGTCCCGCCGGCTGCCTTCCGCCGCCGCCACACCCTCCCGCTGCCCGGACAGCCGGCGTGTCCGCCCGCTGTCCCGACGACGGGGACACATTTCACCCGCCACCGACCGGGGAACCGCCCATGGCCGATCGCCGCGACGACGACACTCCCGCCCACAAACCGGCCGGCGCGCCGCCGCGCGAAGCCGACATGGCCGCGCCGGCCGGCAGTCCGCCGCCGACCCCGACGCCCGAGGACGAGACCTATCAGGACTTCGTGGCCGAGGTGGAGACCGGCTCGCGCAATCCGCTCGGCTGGACCGGCGGGTTGCTGGTGGGGGTGGCGCTGGCGTGGTCGCTGTTCCAGCTGTGGTATGCCTCGCCGCTGCCTTATGTGATGGGGCTGGTGCTGAATTCCACCGAGGCCCGCGCCGTCCATCTGGCCTTCGCCATTTTCCTGGCCTTCACCGCCTACCCCGCCCTCAAGGGCAGCCCGCGCGACCGGGTGCCGGTGGCCGACTGGATCATGGCGGCGGTGGGGGCGGCCTGCGCCGCCTACCTGTGGATCTATGCGGTGGACCTGTCGCGCCGCCCCGGCCTGCCGACCACCACCGACCTCGTGGTGTCGGTGATCGGCATGGTGCTGCTGCTGGAGGCCACCCGCCGCGCCCTCGGCCCGCCGCTGATGGTGGTGGCGGCGGTGTTCCTCGTCTACACCTTCGGCGGCCCCTACATGCCCGACGTGATCGCCCACCAGGGGGCGTCGCTCAACAAGGCGGCGTCGCATTTCTGGCTGACGACGGAAGGCGTGTTTGGCGTCGCGCTGGGCGTCTCCACCAGCATGGTGTTCCTGTTCGTGCTGTTCGGCTCGTTGCTGGAGCGGGCAGGGGCCGGCAACTGGTTCATCCGCGTCGCCTTCGCCCTGCTCGGCCATTTCAAGGGCGGTCCGGCCAAGGCGGCGGTGGTGTCGTCGGCCATGACCGGCCTGATCTCCGGCTCGTCCATCGCCAACGTGGTCACCACCGGCACCTTCACCATCCCCCTGATGAAGCGCGTCGGGTTCACGCCCGAGAAAGCCGGCGCCGTCGAGGTGGCGGCCTCCACCAACGGCCAGCTCACCCCGCCGATCATGGGCGCCGCCGCCTTCCTGATGGTGGAGTACGTGGGCATCAGCTACATTGAGGTGATGAAGCACGCCATCCTGCCGGCGCTCATCTCCTACATCGCGCTGGTCTACATCGTCCACCTGGAGGCCGAGAAGGTCGGCTTGCAGGGTCTGCCGCGGCCGCACCGGGCGCCGTGGCAGCGGGCGCTGCTGTCGGCGGTGATGACCTTCTTCGGCCTCGTCATCCTGTCGGCCGTGGTCTACTACGGCCTCGGTTGGATGCGCGGCGCCTTCGGCGACGCCACCATCTGGGTGGCCGGGCTGCTGCTGGTGGCCTCGTATGTCGGGCTGCTGTGGGTCTCCACCACCGTGCCGGAGCTGAGCGACAGCCCCGACATCACCGAATGCCCGCCGGTCGGCCCGACGGTACGGGCCGGGCTCTATTACCTGCTGCCGGTGGTGGTGCTGGTGTGGTGCCTGATGGTGGAGCGCATGTCGCCGGGTCTTGCCGCCTTCTGGGCCGCCTGCTTCATGATTTTCATCGCCCTGACGCAGCGGCCGATCAAGGCCATGCTGCGGCGGGCCGGCGACGTCGGGGCGGAACTGCGCACCGGCGCGCGGGAGCTGTTCGACGGTTTGGTCATGGGCGCCCGCAACATGATCGGCATCGGTGTCGCCACCGCCGCCGCCGGCATTGTCGTCGGCACCGTCACCCTGACCGGCATCGGCCTGGTGATGACCGAGTTCGTGGAGTTCATCTCTGGCGGCAACCTCATGCTGATGCTGGTTTTCACCGCCGTCATCAGCCTGTTGCTGGGCATGGGCCTGCCGACCACGGCCAACTATATTGTCGTGTCCACCCTGATGGCGCCGGTGATCGTCACCCTTGGCGCCGAGGCCGGATTGGTGGTGCCGCTGATCGCGGTCCATATGTTCGTGTTCTACTTCGGCATCCTGGCCGATGACACGCCGCCGGTGGGGCTGGCCGCCTTCGCCGCCGCTGCCATCGCAAAGTCGGACCCGATCAAGACCGGTATCCAGGGCTTCACCTACGACATCCGCACCGCCCTGTTGCCGTTCATGTTCATCTTCAACACCGACCTGCTGCTGATCAACGTCACCACCCTGCCGCATGTGGCCATGGTGTTCGTCATCGGCGTCACCGCCATGTTCTGCTTCGCCGCCGCCACCCAAGGGTGGTTCTTCACCCGCAATCGGTTGTGGGAAACGGCGGTGTTGCTGCTGGTGGCCTTCACCCTGTTCCGTCCCGGCTACTGGATGGACATGATCTATCCGCCGAGCGAGTGGGTGGGGCCAGAGCGCATGGCGTCGGTGGTGGAGCAGCAGCGCCCCGGCGGCGGCCTGCCGTTCCGCGTCGCCGGCACCACCATTGAAGGCCGCGAGGTGGAACGCACGGTGGTGCTGCCGCTCGGCGGTGCCGGCAGCTTCGAGGAGCGCCTGTCCAATGCCGGCATCACGGCGGTGCGCGAGGAGGACGGCCGCCTTTACGTCGATCTGTTGGCCTTTGGCGGCCCGGCGGAGCAGGCGGGGGTGGACTTCGACTTCGAGATCCAGGGCGTACAGGTGCAAGCCGACGTCCCGCCCAAGGAACTGATGTACATCCCGGCGCTGATCGTGCTGGCCGGACTGGTGGCGGTGCAACTGCGCCGCCGCCGCGCCGATGCCGCCCGCACCGCCGGCGCCGCCACCTGACACTCTTCCCGCAAGGATGGTGGCAAAAGGAGAGACCGCGCCATGTACCGTAATATTCTGGTCGCCATCGACCTCGACGACCCCAGCGACCTGCGCACCACGCTGAAGACGGCGGCGGAGCTGAACGGCTTTTCCGGTGGCACGCTGCACGTCATGACCGTGCTGCCGAGCTTCGGCATGAGCATGGTGGGGCAGTTTTTCCCCAAGGGGTATGAGAAGGAAATGGGCGCCAAGCTGATGCAGCGCCTGCGCGTCGATATCCAGCCCCATCTGCCCGAGGGCATGAAGGTCCAGCACATCGTCGGCGAAGGCAATGTCTATGAAACCGTCCTGCGCATGGCGGGCAAGGTGCAGGCCGACCTCATCGTGATCGGTGCCCACAGGCCGGAACTGAAGGATTACCTTCTCGGCCCCAACGCCGCTCGCGTGGTGCGCCATGCCGATGTCAGCGTGCTGGTGGTGCGCGAATAACGGCGCTGGTTGCCGGTGATCGCACCACCAATGACGGCCGTCATTGCCGCAAGGCACAGAGCCGTATACAAAGAGTGTTCAGGGACCGTCTGGGATGCGCCGCAGGGCGTCCGGGCGGCAGCACTGCCTTCACGTACAGGGACGGCAAACCCGGTCATGTCTGAACAGAAGCTCACGCCAGAAGACGTCAACCGCCTCCTGTCCGATCCGTCGGCCGAGGCCCGGTCGGAGACCGCCCGCAAGCTCGCGCGCCAGTTCGGCGACCTGGAGCTGACGGAGGCCGAACGTCAGTTGGCGGTGGACATCTTCCGCCTGATGGTCCGCGA